>JBDUCU010000176.1:0-4352 GCA_040003315.1 Burkholderiaceae bacterium
CTTGGGCTTGAAGCTCCTTGATCAGTGCGTTCTTGTCGGCCGGTAGCACTTCGGCTCGGAAATCAGCAATGCCGAGCTTTGCAGCGACTGCGGCTGCCGTCGCAGCGCCGTCGCCGGTGGCCATCACAACGCGCACGCCTGCAGCGTTCAGCGCAGCGATTGCGGACTGGGTAGTCGGTTTGATTGGATCAGCAATCGCGAGTAGTCCGAGCAAGCGGTTTTCAACGCCGACGAAAACGACTGTGTTGCCTTCGCTGCGAAGGCGATCCGCCTCAGTAGTTAGCGTGGCCAGCTCGACGCCCGCCTCGCTTAAGAAGCGCGCGCTGCCGAGACGCGCGCGGCCTGCGGGTCCCATGCCTTGAACACCGCGGCCGGTGACCGATTCGAACGCGCTGACGGCGGTGGGCGCCACATCGCGCTCTTTTGCGGCCGCGAGAATCGCCTGCGCGAGTGGATGCTCGCTCGACACTTCCACACCTGCCGCCGCCGCCAGCACTTCGCTCTCGCTGACGCCCGCAGCTGCAGTGATACCGACGACGCGCGGCTTGCCTTCGGTCAGCGTGCCGGTCTTATCGACCACCAGCGTATCGACTTTCTCCACCAGCTCGAGCGCTTCCGCGTCACGTATCAGCACGCCCATCTGCGCGCCGCGACCAACACCCACCATGATCGACATCGGAGTCGCCAGCCCGAGGGCACACGGGCACGCGATGATCAGCACACTGACTGCAACGACCAGTGCGTTGACATAGCGTGGTTCGGGGCCGACGACTATCCAGACTACCGCAGCAATCGCCGCGACGAGCACAACAGCCGGCACGAACCAGCTCGCGACGACATCTGCAAGTTTCTGCACCGGTGCGCGTGTGCGACCCGCCTCCGACACCATCTGCACAATCTGCGCCAGCAACGTATCGGCGCCGACACGCTCGGCGCGCATCACGAAACTGCCGGTCTGATTGACCGTGGCGCCCGTCACCTTTGCGCCCGCTTCCTTGGTTACCGGCAGCGGCTCGCCGGTCATCATCGATTCGTCAACGTTCGAGCGGCCTTCAAGCACGATGCCATCAACCGGAACTTTGTCGCCGGGGCGCACGCGCAGCCGATCGCCAGCGTGCACTTGATCAAGCGCGACTTCACGCTCCTGACCGTCAACTTCGATGCGCAAGGCGGTTGGCGGAGCGAGCTGGAGTAGCGCGCGCACGGCTGACGAGGTTTGCGAACGCGCGCGCAACTCGAGCACCTGCCCAAATATCACCAGCGTCGTGATGATGGCGGCGGCTTCGAAGTACAACGGCGGCGCCCCGTTCATCATGAATGCGGCGGGCAACACCTGCGGAAACATCAGCGCAAACACGCTGAAGCCATAAGCTGCCGCGACGCCGAGCGCGATCAACGTGAACATGTTCGGCGAGCGATTGACGATCGACCGCCAACCCAGCTTGAAGAAGAAGGCTCCGCACCAGAGCACGACCGGCGTCGCAAGCACGAGTTGAGTCCAGCCAAACCACGGTCCCATTGCCTTGATCAACTGCTGATGCAACGTCGGCACCATCTCGCTCATCGCCATCAGCGCGGTCGGTAGTGATAGCGCCGCAGAGATCCACAGCCGACGCGTCATCGTTCTCAATTCGGTGTCGTCGGTGGCGACCGATGCGTCGACCGGTTCGAGCGCCATGCCGCAGATTGGACAGTTACCCGGTCCGACCTGGCGAATCTGCGGATGCATCGGGCAGGTGTAGATGGCGCCGGACTGCATCGCCTCGACCGCCGGGGCCGGGCGCGGTTTCAAATACTTTGCGGGGTCTGCCGAAAACTTGGCCGCGCATCCGGCGCTACAGAAGAAGTAATCGGTGCCCACGTGCGCTACGTGGTGCTTCGACTGCCGTGTGACCGTCATGCCACAGACCGGATCGATCAGCGCTTCGGCTGCCGGTGCAACCGCCGCGTCGTTGCCGTGGCCGCAGCAGGCGGGGTGCTCGTCGTGGCCCGAATGCCCCACCGCAGCCATGCCGTTCGCGCTCGCTTGATCTTTCATTGACGCCTCCAACATCGTTGACACGTACGGTACACTCCGTAGTCAACCCCAGAGTCAAGGAGTTTTCGTGCCCGACGGATCTCTGACAATCGGCCGACTGGCGCGCGCCGCGGATGTCGGCATCGAAACGGTACGCTATTACCAGCAACGCAAGCTATTGCCGGTTCCGGCGGCGCACGGCGCCTTCCGTCACTACAACGCCGATGCGGTGAATCGCATCCGCTTTATCAAGCGCGCCCAGGAGCTGGGCTTTTCGCTCGCCGAAATCGGCGAGCTGCTGAAACTTCAGGACGGCGTCGACCGCCGCGCGATTCGCCGTATCTCGTCCGAGCGCTTGGCGCAGATCGAAACCAAGCTGACCGATCTGAAACGGATGCAGCGCGTGCTCAAGCAGCTGGTTGCGGAATGCGAAGTTGCGGGAACGAATCACCCGTGTCCAATCATCGAAGCCCTGACCGCGCGTAGACGAAACGATTATCCAAGCCCTGGATACGCGCCTGCGAGACCCGGTGCGCTGCGTTCTGCGCTCAAGTCTTGGGCGGTTGAGGGCCCGAGCGAAGATATTTCACGCCGGCCGCAATCGCCACCACCAGCAACACGATGATCAAAATTCCGATCACAGCGCCGCCGCCCATCATCCAACCCATTCCTTCCATGTTCATCATGCAACACCTCATATCACACTTCTCGCTCGATCTTCGGAATTAAAGACCAAGCCTGGCCGGTGTCACTATCGGCAGCACGACTCCTGCGCCTGAACCGGCGGGCATTTCACCGAGCCGTACGAGCAAAAGACGCAGCAGTCACCGGCCCGTGGTCGCAGCAACCCCTTGCAGCCCTCGCACTCGTAGAAGAACTGGCAGGCATCGGTCGGCATCGTTTCCTGCTTCGCGTGTCCGCACTGCGGACAGGTCAACACCGAGTCGAGCGTCTCAGGCACGGTGGGCACCTATTGCTTCTTCAGGGTCGACGGGAACCCTGCCGCGGCAGTCGCTTTGAGCAAAACCTCCACGTTGGTCTTCGCGTCGTCGAAGATCACCTCTGCTTCGGCTTTCTTGAGGCTCACGTCCGCCTTGGTCACGCCGTCAATCTTGGTTAAGGATCTCTGCACGGAGATCACACACGACCCTCAAGTCATCCCAGGTACTGCCAGCGTGGCGGTCCTGACCGCGGCCAGGGCCGTAGCAGAGATGACGGCGAAGATGGCAAACATGGCTGCATTGATAAGTTTTTTCACGCGGAACTCCTCAAGCTAGATAAATCACGTACCAAGGAAACGCGACCAACGCAGCGGTCACGATTACCGCGCCGATGAACAGCAATCGCTGATTACGCAACGTCCTCGGCTCCGCGCAGGCCGTTCCCGGCGCGCACACCGCGGGCACGTAAAACAGCCGATACGCGGCGAAACCGAGGAACACGAGCGTGAGCCCGATGAAGATCGGGCGCATGGGCGTAAAAAACGCGATCAACCCAGCGGCGGCTCCTCCGAGGCCCAATGCAACGAGCACCAACGGTCCGACGCAGCAGATGGAAGCGCCAATCCCCGCAATGACACCGCCTGCCAACGAAGATTTCGCCGACACCGGTTTTCTATCATCTGCGCTCGCGCCGGCGGCGAGCGAGCTATTGACGTTAGGTAATGCCATCACTATCCCGAACGATTCGCAATGGACGCAGTCTAGATTCCGTACCGTGGTACGGAGTCAAGGGTGTGAGCATGGATTCAAATTTGCCGATCGGCCGCCTCGCTGCGAACGCTGGCGTCAACGTGGAAACGATTCGCTACTACCAGCGGCGCGGATTGTTATCGGAGCCGGACAAACCGCTGAACGGTCACCGCCGCTATCCGGCGGAGTCGGTGAAGCGTTTGCGCTTTATCAAGCGAGCGCAGGTCCTCGGCTTCACGCTGGACGAGATTGCCGGACTACTGCAACTCGACGTCGTTCACGCCTGCGCAGAGACACGGGACCTAGGGGCGCGCAAACTTCAGATCATTGAGCAAAAGCTGGCCGATCTGACCGCAATGCGCAAGGCTCTGGCCAAACTGATGCGCCAATGCGATTCGCTCGACGGGACAGGCGCCTGTCCTATCATCGACGCACTCGCGACCGATTGAGTTCCGTTTCGGTGATCACCAGCGCGCCGCGGCTAGCGAGCATGCGTCGGCCGAACACGCACGCCTTTACCGCCCCATCTAGCGGGTTACGGCCCGTTAGCCCAGGCAGAGCGTGCTGTCAGGCAGCCGGCCGCGTGCCAGTCACGCGAATCGGTTCACGCTTGTCCATGCCGCGGTAGACCAGGGCTAAGACCA
>JBDUCU010000074.1:0-14709 GCA_040003315.1 Burkholderiaceae bacterium
CATCCAGCGCGAACTTCTCCTTCCGATACTCCACTCCGACCGCCAGCGCGGCGGGGCCGCCCGCCCTTTGAAACAGGTCTCTACTGACGCGCGCGTCAAATCCATTAACCTCGCCGTCGCCCGAAAGCACGGTGCCAAGAACCTTCGAGTTGTTGATGAGCGACGTTCCCGCCGCGGTTTGGGGTCCAAACGGATTCAGAATCCCGTTCAAGACGCCTGCCGCGATCAGGGGCCGCTGCAGGTAGCCATCAGTGAAGTTGGTTTCCACCTTGTTGGTGGTGCGAAATACTCCGGCTCGATAGTCCCATCCAAACGCAGAGCCGTTCACATCGAGCAGCGTCCTCTCGCCGATGGCCTCGTTCTCGTCCGTGCGCTTGCCGGCAACGGTGGTTCTCCAGTTCACGATGTTGCCGGTTGCGCCCACGGGATAAAACGGGCTCGTGCTCGGAATCGTTAGCCCCGTCAGTGGTGTCGCCGCTACGCGATTCGTTGAATTCAGTTTGCCGCGCAGGTACTCGAGCGAGACGTATGTCTGATCCAACTTTAGCGTGCCCTTCGTGAGGAAGGACGTCTGCTCGTTGTCGCCGATCAAATCGATCTGGCGCACAAAGTCATATCGGCATGTGCTGCCGTTGAAAAACGAATCGGGTGGGGCGCACCCGGGTGCTGAGGGATTAAAACCGCTGACCGTTGCCGGAAATGTAGTGCCGCTGCTGCGGTTAGCGCCCCGCGCAGGTATGACACCCGAGGATGCGAAAGCGCGGTCGGCCGCCGGCAATGCATCTTGCTTGCGATAGTCGAACGTACCGAAAATATTAAAGCCCTGTTTGTCCAGCGATCCAAAGCCTCCGGTAACACTCCCGCGCCGCGTCTTGCCGCCACCCTGTTCCTGCGGACTCTGAAACTCGGCGCTTGCCTCCACGCCCGTGTACTCGCGCCGCAAGATGAAGTTGATCACGCCGCCGATCGCATCGGTACCGTAGATTGCTGACGCGCCATCGCGCAGAACTTCGATGCGATCAACGGCAGCAAGCGGAATCGAATTCAAGTCCACCGCGCCGCTGTCGTAAGCCTGATTGGCGAGGCGCCGCCCATTTAGCAGCACTAGCGTGCGCTGACCCGACGTTCCGGTCGCAGCCCCCAAGCCACGCAAGTCGGCAAAAGAGGCGCCGGCGTTGGTTGCGCCAACAGACTGGCTGATACCGACCGACGTTTGATTTTGCGGCAATGTCCTAATGGCCTGCTCCACCGTCGTAATGCCCTGCTTGATCAGCTCGTCAGCGCGAATGATGGTCACGGGTAAGGCGGTTTCCGCATCGGCGCGGCGCAGCGACGAACCGGTGATCTCGACTCGGTCCAGCTGCTGCTGGGCCAGAGCCGGCGTAATCCCGACGAGTCCTGCCCCGAACGCAGCGCTGATCGCGAGGCTAAGTCGCGTACGTTTCAACATATCGTTTGCCCCCAAGAAGTTGTCCGAACGGAGTCGCAGCGAACTAGACGGCGGCCGCTTTCCGGTATTTCAGCAGCGTACCCATAGTCACGCACGCGTCACCAAATTTCTGCGGTGTATGCGTGGTGTGACATTCCCGTGTCGCGCCGAACCAACACACACGGCGAAAAGCAAAACTGATTTGCAGCGGAATCGACCGTGTTAGGGGATTCCCGGCCGTCGCTCCCACTATTGGTGGTAACAAAAAAAGCGGGTCCGAAGACCCGCTCGTTATCAACGTGGGCAATCTCAAAGAAATGTATATCGGACGCCAACGCGGAAAATCCGGCCGCGAACATCGTACGTCGTACGATCAAAGAAATAGGTTGTGCTCAGACCCGGATCGTAAGGCGGCAGTTCGTCAAACACGTTAAGCACCGCCGCGGTGACCGCCAGTTTCGGGGTGATGTTGTAGCGTCCAAAGAGGTCCAGCGTCGTGAAGGAGTCGGCCTTGCGCGACAGGAATCCGTTCTGAGGGATCGTGCCGGCGGTAGCGCCTGTAGTTCCGAAGAAAGTTGACGAGCCAAGCGCGCGCCTGTAGTTATCGATGTAGTTCACGGTCGCCTGAACAACCCACGGGCCGCGCTCCCAATCCTGGCTGAGTTGCCCGCGGATACGCGGAATGGTATTCGCGTTGATGAACGCACCCGCCAAGTTGCTGCCTACAAGCTCGAGCCCATCCAGTTTGTAACTATTTACGTACGACGCTGTGAGTCGCGTCCCGAACTGTCCGTAGAGCGTGCTCATCTTGTACCGCACATCAAAATCAAAGCCGTCGGTCAACACCTTTCCAAGATTGATGTATTGGCCATTGATGGCCAACACGAATCCGGTTACCGGATCCCGGAGGACCGTTGCAGGAGGACTGTTCGGATTATCGGCAAGCGCCTGGAAGTCTTCGAACACCACCTGATCGGTTCGCTTGATTCGGTAATAGTCAATGCCGAGACTGAAGTTCTGGTTGGGTTCGAACACGATCCCTGCCGTCGCACTGGTTGACTTTTCCGGCCTCAAATTGGGATTCGCGTTGATCGATCCGGCAATCTGTGAGGCCGCGCCAGTCAAGGGCTCGGTGATAGTCGTAAAAAAGAAAGCCGATGACGGGCTGATCTCCGGCAGCGAGGGCGCCTTGAATCCTCGCCCCCAATTCGCGCGAATCAGGAATTCAGGTGTGGGCTTGATTTTGATGCCCAGCTTCGGCGTCAGCTCAGAACCGAAATCGCTGTAGTGATCGTAACGCAGCGCTGCCTGAGCTTCGACTTGCCGTGTGAGAGGAAGAGCCAATTCGCCGTAGCCGGCAATCGCGTCCCGAGAGCCTATAACCGACGTCGAGCCCTGGCCCAAAATGCCTCCGCTGCTGGCCAGTGCGCCGGCGGGACTGTTGATTGACTCGTCCCGATATTCGATACCGAGCGCCAGCCCAACGGCGCCGCCTGGCAGTGTTCCGAGCTCACCCGACACTTTTGTATCGATCATCTTGAGTTCGGACTCCGCCTTGCGCGCAGTCTCCTGCACCAATCCTCCGCGCAAAGCGGCCGAATTCAGCGATGGCCGATTCAAGTTATAGAGCGAACTCGTCGAAAGCGGGGTGGGCGGCTGAATCGCAGGCGATATGGCCAACGCGGCAATCGTCGGAGCCGTTAGGAGCGACCGGCTCTTCTGATCAATATCGCTGCGAGAGTAACTCGCGGCGCTATCAAAATCCCAACCTCGAATCGAGTATCTCGCCCCAACCAAAATCCGGTACTGGTCCGAAACGATGTTGGTGTCGCGAGTCCCGAGATCATTTAGCACGCCGGAGTAGGTGGCATTCGTAGAAAGAGGATTGCCGCCCGAACCCGGCGCGAATAGGGCGTTAAATGGCGAGGCTCGAAGCTGTTGGGTCCCCGGAACGAACGAGAGGCGGGTGGTTCCAGCGAAAAATGGCTCTTGGAATGTGAAGTCCGTGGTGTTGTGGCTGTATCCGAATTCGGCAAACCCTTGAACGTTCGGCGCGAAGTCGACGGTGGCTTTGCCCAGAAAACCAACTCGTTCCGTTTCGGGTATGACGGAAAATACGTTGGCAAAGTCACGCGAGCACCAGGTGTTGCCGGGTTGGTTCACCCCCGTACCCAATGCCAGAGCGGACTGATTAACGGGCAACAGACCCAAGGCGACCGCCTGTTGATAGTTAACCGGTGCTGCGCATTCGGCATATGCCCTGCGCGTGTTGGCGGCAGCCGATCCGGCAGGACCGGTCCCGACCCAGGTACCGCCACCAGTCAGGCTCTGAAAGTTGCGTCCGCCCTGCTTACTCCTAAAGTCCCGCGTCCGTCCATACTCGGTGTCGGCCATCGTCAATCCGTCGCGCTTGTAGTAATCAAGCACGCCGAATACATTGAATCGCTGTGAGCCAAGATCGCCATAGCCCGCAACGATGTTCGCGCGATATTCGTTGCTGCTTTCAAACCAGCTGTAATTTGCTCCGACCTCCACCCCCTTGAAGTCGCGGCGCAAAATGACGTTTACGACGCCCGCGAGAGCGTCGGATCCGTAAATTGCCGAGGCGCCGTCTCGCAGAATCTCGATGCGCTCAACCGCGCTGGCGGGAATCTGATTCAGGTCAACGAAGGTGTCCTGAATGTTTTGCGCAAACCCATAGCCCGCGACTCGCCGACCATTGATGAGTGTGAGCGTTGCCGACTGGCCGAGGCCGCGAAGTGAAGCGCCCGTGGCACCCGGTGCAAAGCTGTTCGCATACTCACTAAATACACCGGCGGTGTTAGCGGGCAACTTTTGCAGCACCTCCGCCACCGTTAGGCTGCCCGACCGCTCGATCTGCTCGCGCGTGATTATCGTGACCGGAGCGACCGTTTCGGTATCGGTGCGACGGATGTTGGAGCCGGTAATGGTGATCCGCTCCAGCTGCTGCTGTGTCTGCGATGGCGGCGTTTGCGCGAACGCCGTGGTACCGACGACCGCGAGGCCGCTGAAGGCAAGCGCGAGACCGTGAACTATCGGTTTCACTCTGAACGACATTTGAATTCCCCCGAGGAATCTAGAGTTGACGCTTGCCTGGCCCGTGACTCAGTGCAGCCGCATAAGCAAAACCCGCGTCGCAGACACGGGTTTGTGCGGGGATGAGTCGCAATCGCTTCAGCGTGCGAACGGAGCGATTCTCAACGTCGGGTCACGCGAATGCAACAAACTGCAACGCAAGGGAACCTGCATGTTGTATCGATCACACACCGCCCATTTATTGCGGTGCGGAATGCAACGCGTGAGTCGGACAAACCCTAGGCGGCGCGGCGGACTCGGGGAACCGCCGATAACAGCGCCCGTGTGTAAGGCTGCTGCGGGCGGCTGAGTACGTCATCGGCCGTGCCCGACTCGATGATCTTTCCGTCTTTCATCACGGCAATGTTGTGCGCCAGGTACTCGACCACGCCAAAGTTATGCGTGATGAACAGATACGCCACGCCCAGCTCGTCCTGCAATTTTCTAAGAAGATTCAGGATCTGAGCCTGAACAGAAACGTCGAGCGCGGAGGTGGGCTCGTCGCACACGATCAGCCGCGGCTCGACCGCCAGCGCACGCGCAATGGCCAGACGCTGCCGCTGGCCGCCGGAAAACTCATGTGGATATCGGTCGATTGCGTCGGCGCGCAGTCCGACTTTGGCCAGCAGTGCACCGACTTCAGCAGTTCGCTCTCCCGGGTCGACCGATGGCCGCAGCGCGACCATGCCCTCCTCAAGCAGTTCGGACACGCGCATCCGGGGGTTCAGCGAGGCATACGGATCCTGAAAAATGATCTGCATCTTGCGACGTGCCTGGTGCAGGGCCTCGCCATCGAGGTGGTCCAGCGGCTGTCCTTCCAGCAACGCCTCCCCCTCGATGCGCGCGACGCCGCGCAGCAGTTGCAGCATCGCCTTTCCGGTGGTGGTCTTGCCGCAACCGGATTCGCCCACCAGCGCCAAGGTGCGCCCGGCGGCAAGGCTGAACGAAATTCCGTCGACCGCCTTGACGAAACCGACCGTACGCTTGAGCAGACCCTGGCGGATCGGAAAGTAAACGCGGTAGTCGCGAACCTGCAGCAGCGGCGCAGCTCCAACGGCCTCCGGCGCGACGTAATTCACCCGGTCAGCGCTGATTGCTTTCGCGCCTTCAAGGGTCGTGCCGCGCGTACCCGGCTCAAGACCGTGTCTATATAGGACGCAGCGCACGAGATGGTCCGGCACGGGTTCGAGCAATGGAGGCGGCGCTGCCACGCATTCGGCGTGGGCCCACGGACAGCGATCGGCAAAGCGGCAGCCGTAAAACAGCTGGTTCAGTGGCGGCACTGTCCCCTGGATTGCAGCCAGAGGCTGGCCGCGCTTTTCGCTATCAGGCAATGCTGCGAGCAGCATTTGCGCGTACGGATGCAGCGGCCGTGCGAAAAACTCTTTCGTCTCGGCAACTTCAACGATCTGCCCCGCGTACATCAGCGCGATTCGATGTGCGACTTCGCTGACGATGCCAAGGTCGTGAGTGATCAGCAGCATCGCCATGCCCTGCGCCTTCTGCAGCTCGATCAGCAGGTCGAGGATCTGTTTTTGAATCGTGACGTCGAGCGCAGTCGTCGGTTCGTCGGCAATCAGCACGTCGGGCTCGGCCGCCAGAGCGATCGCGATCATCACGCGCTGCTTCTGGCCACCCGACAGCTCAAACGGAAAGTTGTCGATGCGGCGCTGCGCATCGGGCAGGCCGACTCGCTGCAGCCATTGCAGAGCTTTGGCGCGAGCCGCCGAGCCCTTTAGCGCGGTGTGACGCTCGATCACTTCGACGATTTGGGTGCCGACCGGTAGTACCGGATTCAGGCTGGTGGCCGGCTCCTGAAAAATGATGCTGATGCGGCGGCCGCGTACATCTCGCATGCGGGCCTCGGACAGCTCGGTGACATCGGTGCCGGCAATGCCCACCCGGCCGGCATCGACGCGGCCGTTGTCCGGCAGCAATCGGAGAATCGAGAGCGCGGTCATCGATTTGCCGCAGCCCGACTCTCCGACCAGCGCAAACGTTTCACCGCGTTCGATCGACAGCGACAGCGCATCGACGGCGCGCACCAGGCCGACGTCGGTGTCGAGTACGGTGCTGAGAGCTTCTACCAGCAGCGCTGCCGAACTCATGCCGGCTCTTTCATCAGTTTGCGCGGACGAAACACGCGAGCGCGCGGATCGAACGCCTCGCGTACTGCGTCGGCGAAAAGATTGGCAGCCAGCACCAGTGCCAGCATGAACGTGAACGCGGTCGCGAGGTTCCACCACACCACCGGATCGCGCGCCATCTCGCTGCGCGCCAGATTGATCATCGAGCCGAACGAGGACGAGTTGGGATCGACGCCGACTCCGACGTACGAAAGTACGGCCTCGTACAGCACCAGTGCCGAAAAATCAAGCACCGCGACGATCAGCACCAGGTGCATGACATTCGGGAGAACGTGGCGCGCCATCACGCGCAAATTGCTGACGCCGAACGCGTGTGCCGCCTGCACGTAATCGAGCTCCGCGATCTTCAATGTTTCGGCGCGCAGCAGACGGCACAGCGTGGTCCAGCCGGTAATGCCAAGGATCAGGCACAGCAGGAACAACCGGAACTCGGCGCGCTCGACGCCGGTTTCGAAGGTCTCCGCATGCTGGTCGATGTAGACATTGATCAGCAATACGAATGCCGCAACCAGCAGAATCGGCGGAATCGACGACAGCACGGTGTAGAAATACTGGATCGCGTCATCGGTCTTGCCTTTGAAGTAGCCGGCCAGGATGCCGAACGCGATCGCGAGCGGGAGCGTGGCGATCGTCGACAGCGAGCCGATCACGACCGCAGTGCGAATGCTTTTGAGCGCCTGATACAGAACATCGTTGCCGGTGCGGTCGGTGCCAAACGGGTGG
Organism: Burkholderiaceae bacterium; assembly: GCA_040003315.1. Lineage (GTDB taxonomy): Bacteria > Pseudomonadota > Gammaproteobacteria > Burkholderiales > Burkholderiaceae_F > JACCZX01. The sequence continues at coordinate 7,396 of JBDUCU010000074.1, forward strand.
TAGTACGGCCACAGCGCCGCGAACCAACCGATGATCATGGCCAGCACGATGAGCGTGATCAACATCGCTCGCCATGGAATCTGCGCCTGCGCGTGAGTGATCTGTCGCAGCGAGGCGCGAAATCCTCCGATCCTGCGGGCGCGCAGCGCCGCAACGCCGGCCGCAATTGCAACGCCGGCAAGCAGCCCGAGCAACACGCCTTGCACCGAGCGCACGGCGATATCGCCTGGCCACTCGCTATCGGCGTTTTTCAGGTGCGACCCGCCATAGACCAGACGCGGATTAAGTCGGACCGGCTGGCCGTTGACGGTTTCCGATTCCTTCTGAAACGACCAGTACGCGAGCGGCGTGGAATAAGTTTTTTCGCGCGACTCGATTGCATGCGACAGCAGCACGTCGAGTATCGACAGCGTGCGTGTCGCATAGGCGGTCGCCGCATCGGGCGCGGCACCTGCCGCCGGCGGCAAGCGCGGCCTGAAGTGCACCGAATCGAGCAGAGCAAGCGTGACAAAGACGCACAGCACCACCGCAGCGCACATCGCTGGCGCGTCCCGCGCAACGTGGAGCCAGTTGGCGCGTACGCGCGGATTGCGACGCGCACGCCAGAAATAAACGACTGCGCCTGCGACCACCAGCCACAAAATGGTATCGGTCCAGAGAAAAACGAACTTAGGCAAGCCGTACTCGCGGATCGACGAACGTATAAGCGATATCAGTGGCTAGATAGGCGAGGATGTACAGCAGCGACCCCAGGAAAACCATCGTATGGATGATCGCGAAATCCTGGCCGTTGATGGCTTCGATCACATACGTTCCGAGCCCGGGAATGCCGAAGAACGATTCGAACACGATCGAGCCCAGGAAGGCGTAAGGCAGCAGTGAGCTCAGGTGCGTCAGCACGGGTAGCCACGTATTGCGAAGCACATGACGGAACAGGACGACCGCTTCGGACAACCCTTTGGAGCGCGCAGTGCGTACGTAATCCTTGCCTGCCTCCTCGAGCAGCATCGCGCGAAACAGCCGCGCCTCTGAGCCGAGTTGGAACACGATGCCGACGATGATCGGCAGTGCGAGGAATTTGAACAGATCGAGGCCGGGCACAAATCCAGACAACGGCACGATCTTCAACGTCTTGCCGAAGAACCATTGGGCCACGATGATGTAGAACAAACTGGAGATCGACATCATCACCACGCACAGCACGATGCCCCAGAAATCGAGATAACTGGCGCGGAAGAAAACCAGTAACAGCGAAAATGCAATGCCGACAAACACCGTCAGCAGCAGCATCGGCCCGGCAAGCGTCAGGCTCACCATGATGCGGGTACCTATTTCGTGCCGGATGTCGCGACCACTGTCGCTCGAGCCGAAGTCGAGCGTGAAAAGCCGAAGCGAGCGATCGTAGAAAATCGTCTGCGTCAGCTTGTCGGCGCCTTGCGCCTTAGCGTTGAACCAGAGCGGCTTGTCATATCCACGCTCGGCCTTCCACTTCTCGATCGCGTCCTGTGAAACGCGTTTGGAGCCGATGTTAAGCCGCGCGATGTTGTCCGGCGAGTTGACGGCGAAAAACAGCGTGAACGTCAGCAGATTCACGCCGATCAGGATTAGCAGCGCATACAGCGACCGGCGGAGGATGTAGTTCAGCACGCGCGCAGGGGGCCGATCAACGCATGTTCTCGGCCGCCAGGGTGCGCCCGGCGTTTTCGCGTTCTCGACGTCTCCACGAGCGAAACGCCGGGATCACCGCCGCGATCAACAACAGAGCAATGACGACGATCGGCCACCAGATCGGGTTGTTCCATTGCCTGATCTTGGCCGCGCGCAGTTCGGGATCGACCTTCATGTACATCAATCGATCATTGACCAAGGGCCCGGGCTTCACGTTACCGACCCACTGGTGAACGACCGAGCCCGCGTAGGGGTTGTAGCCGAACGCCCACGGCGCGTCGCGCTGGACGATCGCGTTCATCTGATCGATGACTTGCTGTTTGCGCGGGACGTCGTCCAGGTACTTCAGCTCTTCAAAGAGTTTGTCGAACTCGTCACTCTGATAGTTGGCCGTGTTGTTGCCGTTGCCTTGCGTGGCGGCCTGTGAGTTGGGGCCATACAGCAGAAACAGGAAATTCTCGGCATCCGGATAATCGGCGAACCAGCCCCACCAGAAAATCTGCAGGCTGCCCTTGTCGGCCTTGTCCTGGAAGCGGTTGTAGTCAGTGGCGCGCAGCTCGAGTTGCACGCCGATCTTGCGGAACTGCTTGACCATCCATTCGACTTCAGCCTTCAGTTCCGGCGTCAGCGCGCGCTGATAGTCGTAGTTCAACACCAATGGGGCGCCGGTTTTGGCGTCGCGGCCATCGGGGTAGCCAGCCTCGGCCAGCAGCTGGCGCGCAGCGTCCAGCGATTTGCGCCGCGGCTCCCCCTCGATAACGTCGTAGACGACGCGGTTTACGGAGTCGTCGCGAAAGCCATACACGCCTTGCGGCACCGGGCTCATTGCCGGAATGCCCGCCGCTTTGCTTTCGAACACGCGCACAAATTCCTCCCAGTCAATCGCGATCGACAGCGCCTGCCGCAGCTTGCGATTGCGCACCTGTTCGTCGGTTGTCTTGCCTTTGCCGACAACCGGGTCCCACCAGTTAAACCCTAGGTACCAATTCGAGATCTCGAGCGTGCGCGGCATCTGGATTCCGCGCTCGCGAAACAGGCGCGCAACCTGCTCAGAGTTCTTGACGTCGTAATCGATATCCAGCAGCCAGTCGAACCGATAAACCTCCGGGGTGTCGTAGTAGCCCTGCATGAACTTGGTCTTGAGCGGAATCCGCTCCTTCTCGATCGTGAACACCACACGGTCCATGAATGGCATCGGTTTGCCGCAATCGGTCAGCAGCCCGGATGCGTGATCGGCAGCTTCACCCTCGCACGGATAGGTCTCGCCGCGAAAATTGGGATTGCGCTCGAGCACGTGACGCCGGTTTTCCTGGTACTCGGTCGCCATATACGGGCCGGTGCCGACCGGCCAGTAGTTCAACCCCAGGTTGTTTTCCACCATTCCCGGTTGCGAATAGAACTTGTCGGCCTCCCACGGCACTGGCGCGAAGAACGTCATCGTCAGCCAGTACTTGAACTGTGGGTACTTGCCGATCAGGCGAATTCGCAGCGTGTAATCGTCGAGCGCGACGGCGCCATCGAACGGGTATTCGCGAAAATCGAGGAAGGGCAGGTTGCGGTCTGTCAGGGCTCGCCCGCCGCGCAGTTTTTCGTCGGCCGTCGACATCTTCTCGCCATATTCCTTGAGCCCCAGAATGTGTTCGCTCATTGGCGAAAACGACGGCGACTTGATCCGAGTGGTCGCCAGGCGGCGGATCGCGTACACGTAATCGTGGGCGGTGAGCTCTCGCGAACCGGTTTCAGCGAAATCGAACGGTGTGCGCTTGTCGCCGACCTCGTCGCGCGTCAGATGGTGATAGCGATACTGCCCCGTTGCATCTTTGGCGAACGCCGGGTGCGGCGCGTAAAGAATTCCTTTGCGGATCCGGATGTCGTAGACCGATTCGGCGACGCTTGCGCCGGGCGCATCGGCGGGCAGTTCACCGCCGGCTTTATCGAAATATCGCGGAGTGACGACCGCTTCTGCGGTGCGCGGCGCGACTTCGTATGGACGCTTCAGGTAGTGGAAGCGGTACAGCGGCTCGTAGATCGAGTAGGTGTAGGGCGTTTCGTCGATCGAATAAGAAGCGGTCGGGTCGAGATACTTTGGCGAGCGCTCCTGAAATGCCGTGAAAAACGTGTTGGTTCGCTCCGCGCCTGCAGCGTGTGGGCTATTGGTCACGCGATCGCAACCCACGACACAGAACGCGGCCAGCGCAAGCGTGAAGGCGCAATATCCGTTAACCAGACGCATGGCCATACTCGGTCGTTCTCCCGCTGCCGCTGACGGCATCGATTCTAAGCGCGCCTCTGGCGAGTGACATCGCCGGTGTTGCCGAAAATGGCCCTCTATACTGCGCTGCACTCGCAATGCGTCGATTCCTGTGGTGAAACCCTTTATCTGGACGATCCGCGTTTACTACGAAGACACGGATACCGGCGGCATCGTCTATTACGCCAACTACCTCAAGTTCTTCGAGCGTGCCCGGACTGAATGGTTGCGCTCGATCGGCTTCGATCAGCAGAAAATGGCCGAGGAGCTCGCGGTCCGCTTTGTTATCGCGCGCGTTGAATGCGATTTCCGACTGCCGGCGCGTCTTGACGACGTGATCGATGTCGACGTGCGCGTCGCGCGCGCCGGCGGGGCATCGATGGTGTTCGAACAGGCCGCACGGCGGGGGCCCGATGTGCTTGCGACCGTGCGGGTGCGCACCGGCTGCATCGACTCGACACGTTTCACTCCGGTACCGCTGCCGTCAAACCTGCGCGCAGCGCTGACCCAACTCCACACCGAATCATGACTCCGACTGCCGACCTTTCCATTCTTTCGCTGATCACCAAGGCGACTTTTGTGGTCCAGCTGGTGATCATTCTGCTCGCGGTGTTGTCGATCGGGTCGTGGACTGCGATCTTCCAGAAATGGTTTTCGATCAAGCGAGCCAAGCGCGAAACCAGTGATTTCGAGAAGCAGTTTTGGGGCGGCGCCGATCTGTCGCGTCTGTTCGAATTGGCGTCCAACCCGCGCCGCAAGACCAGCGCCCAGGAGCGCATCTTCGAAGCCGGAATGGGCGAATACCTGAAGTTGCGCGCTCGCGGGCAGGCCGTCGAAGACCGGGCGGCGATGCTGGACGGCGCGCGCCGCGCAATGCGTGCAGCGTATCAGCGCGAAATGGACGCGCTGGAAGCGCGGCTCAATTTCCTGGCTTCGGTCGGTTCGGTCAGTCCTTATATCGGTCTTTTCGGAACCGTATGGGGAATCATGCACGCATTTACGGGTCTGTCGAATCTGCAGCAAGCCAATCTGGCCAGCGTTGCGCCCGGCATTGCGGAGGCACTGGTCGCGACAGCGATCGGATTGTTTGCAGCGATACCGGCAGTCGTTGCTTATAACCGGTTTGCTAACGACATCGATCGGCTGGCCAACCGTTTTGAGAGTTTCATGGAAGAGTTCTTGAACATCTTGCAGCGGCACAAGCACTAGGCGCGCATCGATGGCACTCGTCGCTCGCCGCTCCGGACGCCGCCGCCGACTGATGGCCGACATCAACGTCGTGCCGTATGTCGACGTGATGCTCGTGCTGGTGGTGATCCTGATGGTGGCGGCGCCCTTCGTGAATCCGGGCGTGGTCAAGTTGCCGATAGTCGAAAAGGCCGGGCCACAAGAGGGGCTGCCTTTACGCGTAATCGTTCGTTCAAATGGTGCGATATCGCTGCTTGAGACGGGCGGGCGCGAAACCAGTGTCTCGAAGGCCCAGTTGGCTTCTGCCGTTCAGGCGCGTCTCGCTTCTGCCGCGACGCCGGTCGTGATCGAAGGCGATTCCAAGGTTGCCTACGAGGCGGTGGTCGGGGTGATGAACATTTTGAAAAACGCGGGCATCGAACGCGTTGGCTTGATGGTCGCGCGTTAAATGACCGCTGTTGTATCGACTCGCCGCGCCCGGCACCGATGGCACGCGCCGGAAAAAGGCAGCGGCCCGGCGTTTGCGCTGTCGCTGCTGGCTCACGCGCTGTTGTTCATTGCGATTGCGTACGTTGTGCGTTGGAAGAGCGAGCCGGTCGGTGCCGTTGCGGTTGAACTCTGGAGCGCGCCTCCAACCCACGTGAGTCAATCGACACCAGCGCCACCGCCGAAAGTCGAGCCGCCCCCCGAGCCTGTGCCACGCAAGGTTGACATCGTGATCGAGCAGAAAAAGGCTCCTCCGAACGTGGAACTCAAGAAGCCTCCGGAACCGCCAAAAAAGACCGAAGCGAAAAAGACTGAAGCCAAAGCAGCTCCGATCGAAAGGCCCCCCGATCCGAACCCGGCTGTACAGCGAGCGCTCGCGCAGGCACAACGAGCGAGCGTCGCAATCACCGGCGCCTCGAGTGGGGGTCTTTCGGAGGGATACGCGGCGCAGATCCGCGGCTGCATCCGTCCTCACATCATCTTTAACGTTCCCGATGGAATCCACGCCCAGCAGCACGTTGCCGATTTCGAGGTCATGCTGCTGCCCACCGGTGAACAGGCAACGGAACCGAAATTGCTGAAGGCGAGCGGGCTGGCCGCGTACGACCAGGCCGTTGAGCGAGCAATCCGGCGCTGCAATCCATTTCCGCCCCCTAAGGAGGGAACGATGCCGCGTTCGCTTCGTCTGTCGTTTGATCCGGTCGAGAACCGTTGAACGATCTCGACCGTGGCTTGGGTAAGCCATCGCGCTGTCTATACTGAATTGAATGCTGGAAATGATGACTGAACAGACTTGCCCAGTTCGACGACTCGTATGCGCGGCGATTGTTATCGCGGCGCCGCTGACCGCGCTTGCGCAGTTGCGCGTCGAGATCACGGGTGTCGGAAGCCAGCAATTTCCCGTGTCGGTCGCAAATTTCGCGACCGACTCGCTGGTGCCGACCGAGATTCACACAATCATTCGCGCCGATCTCGCGCGCAGTGGATTGTTTCGCATCGTCGATGCCGGCAATCAGGCGATTCCCGAGAACGCAACCGTCAGCCTTTCCGAATGGAAGGGGCGCGGTGCCGACGCACTGGTGATCGGCAGCGTCGCGCGTCTGGCTGATGGCCGGTTCGATGTGCGTTATCGACTGCTCGATACCGTCAAGCAGGGTCAGCTCGACGGCGTTTCGCTGGTCGGATCGCCCGCCGAGCTGCGGCTCACCGCGCACCGCATCGCTGACCGAATCTACGAAAAAATCACCGGCGAGCGCGGCGTGTTCGCAACGCGCATTGCGTATGTGGTGCAGACGTCGCCGAAGTCATGGGAATTGCATATAGCAGACGCCGATGGTGCCAACCCCCAGGCCGCTCTGAAGTCGCGCGAACCGATCATCTCGCCTGCCTGGTCGCCCGACGGCACACGTCTTGCCTATGTGTCATTTGAGTCGGGCAAGCCAGTGGTTTATGTTCACAGCGTAGCGAGCGGAGAGCGACGCGCCGTTGCAAACTTTCGCGGATCGAACAGCGCTCCGGCATGGTCACCCGACGGGCGTTCGCTGGCCGTGACGCTGACAAGAGAGGGAAATTCGCAGATTTTCCTGATGAACGCAGACGGCTCGAACGTTCGGCGGCTGACAACGTCTTCCGGCATCGATACCGAGCCCGCCTTCAGCGTCGACGGCGCTTCGATTTATTTCACTTCCGATCGGGGCGGCGGACCGCAGATTTACCGAATG
>JBDUCU010000177.1:0-4334 GCA_040003315.1 Burkholderiaceae bacterium
TGACCTGCGCGCTTATTACACGAAGATGTGCAGAGAAGCGGTTGGGGCGTTGCCCAACCTGCACAAGGACGCGGCGGCGACAGCGCGCATCTACGATCGGCGCAAGACTTGCCACCGGGTTAGCCTGTTTTTTCGCTACGTTGGATACGTCGGCGGACCCCACCACCCGGAAATCAAGCGCGTCGAACTGTCGTCGATCTTCGCCGAGCCGCGGTATTTGCGGGCGGCGAAATAATGTGCGGCTTCCACGCAGCAGTGATGGCGACTTTCGATCGTTTATCCGAAAGCAGGCGACGATCTCAGTGAGTCGCCCTTACTGACTCACGTGCAAACCTCCTTCTTCGTACCACTGGCGTCGGTCGGCCACGGCACACCGAGCCGCTGCTGCTGGATGTCTGCTGGCGAGGTGGCGAGAATCACACCCACCTCAAACCACGACGGCCCAGCGACACAGCCATTCACTTGGACACTGCATTTCCCAGCCGCATTGCAGCTGATCGGACCAACTCGACCACACTTGTAGGCGGTCACCTGGCTCTTCGAGCCAGCGGGAGCCTGCCAGGTGGCGACATAACGGAAAGTGCGATTGCCGTCGCATTCGGTCTTCGTGTGTGTAAGCCCGAAATTTTGGCCGCGGATCTGCTTGGCGGCGGTGATTTCAGCGCTGCCCAGCGTGGCCAGCAGAAGCAGCGATCCAAGTGTGCATCTCCATTTGCTCATGATCATCTCCTAACCGGATTTGGAAATCGATCCACCTAATGCCCAGTTGTTTCGGCAACTGCGGCCGTTTCGCACCAGTGCGGAGGATCCTCGAACCCAGAAGCAGGACACTCGGATGTTGCGCGGGAATGGCCAGACTTGCAACGCCGGTGCGTCACGGGCCGTCGCACTGATCTCTGCTTGCGGGGCCTCCGGCTCGCGGGCCGAACTTTGCCGAGCGCCTCAAGCGCCGTCCGTCGGCTTACTTTGCACCCACATCGTGCACCCACACCCATTGGAGAACCGCATAAACACTAGGTCTGATTTATTGGGGTGGCTGACGGGATTCGAACCCGCAACAACTGGAATCACAATCCAGGACTCTACCGTTGAGCTACAGCCACCACGCTTCTTGCAAGAGCATCAACCTGGCCTGCCCGACAGGACTCGAACCTGTGACCCCCAGCTTAGAAGGCTGGTGCTCTATCCAGCTGAGCTACGGGCAGATCCTGTGCTGACAGCTCGCTGCGGGCAGACATTCTTGGTCGGGGTGGAGAGATTCGAACTCCCGACATCCTGCTCCCAAAGCAGGCGCGCTACCAGACTGCGCTACACCCCGAGGGCGGCGCGAATAGTAGCACTGCGGTTTGGCTCAGCGTCACGCAGCGATAGCTGCGGCGTCGTCAGCAACGATCACCCGGGCGCGCGGCAACACGGCTGAAAACGTGCTTCCCCGGCCGACCTCCGATTCCACATCGAGGTGCCCACCGTGCCTGAGCAACACGTGTTTGACGATCGCCAATCCGAGCCCGGTGCCGCCTGTTTCGCGCGAGCGGCTCTTGTCGACCCGGTAGAAGCGCTCAGTCAGTCGAGCGATGTGCTCGGGTGCGACGCCAATCCCGCTGTCGGCCACTTCGAAGCGTCCGCCGCTCGCGTCCTCGCGCCAGGCAAGCCGAATATGTCCACCGTCGGGCGTGTACCGCACTGCATTCGAGACGATGTTTCCGAACGCACTGCGAAGCTCTTCACGGCTGCCAAGCACAAACCCGGGCGTCAGCTCAACATCGATTTGATGCCGGCCCAGTGAAAGCGCGCGCGCCTCATCGGCCACCTCACGTATCAGCTGCCGCACGTCGACAACTTCATCGTTCAACGAGCTCTCCCGCGATTCAAGCCGAGAAAGCGTCAGCAGATCCTCGACCAGCCGATGCATCCGCTGCGCCTGTTCATGCATCAGTTGAAGATGGTGTTGCCTGGCTCCGCCAGCGTCCGGCTGCGCGTCGATCAGCATTTCGAGAAAACCGTTGACGACCGTCAACGGCGTGCGCAGCTCGTGCGATACGTTGGCAATGAAGTCGCGCCGTACGGCGTCAACGCGCTCGCGCTGCGTGATGTCGCGCGTGATCAGAATCGAACGTGCCTGCTCGAATTCGACGATACGCACTTCGAGCGACAGACCCGGGCGCGCCATCGGTTGAAAGATCAAGGGTGCATCGAAGTGGGCCGATGTGATGTAACCGACGAATTCGGGATCGCGCACGAGATTGGTGACGCGCAGCCCCTGGTCGGCACGCAACGAAATCCCCAGGTGCTGCTCGGCCACCGGGTTGCACCAGTCTATCTGCAGGGTCGAGTCGATCAGAACGATGCCTTCGGGAAGCGCACTGATGGTGCGCCTGAATCGCTCTTCATTTTCCAGCAGGCGCCGCTCGTTTTGCTCGGTCGCGCGCCGGGTGCGATAAAGGCGCGCAAACACGTCGCTCCACACGCCCCAGCCGTTCGGCACATCTTCGAGATTCGGCGCCTCGAGCCACGCGGCGAGCAGGCTCGTATAGACGAGATGAACGACCAGCAGCGCGGTCAGCCCGGTAACCGCCACCGCAAGGCCCACCGTCGCATTGAAAACGAAGCCGGTGACCAGCGATAACAGGGTCAAAACGGACAGGCGGGCAACCGCTGGCGCTAGCACTGCGAAGCGATTGCGGTCCATCGAAAGCATGAGTTATTACTCAAGGCGCGTCGACAGCCGATAGCCTAAACCACGCACGGTTTGAATCAGATGCTGCGCATTGGCTGGAGCCAGCGCCTTGCGCAGCCGCAGCACGTGAACATCGACCGTGCGCTCCTCGATGAAGACGTGATCGCCCCAGACGCTGTCCAGCAGCTGAGATCGTGAGAACACACGGTCCGGGTGACTGATCAGGAAGTTGAGCAGCTTGAACTCGGCCAGCCCCATTTTGACCGGCTTGCCATTGGCGAGCAGTTCGTGGCGAGCCGGATCGATCGACAGCGGCCCATAGTGCAGCGCCTCGCCGCCATGCTCGGGCGAGCGCCGGCGAAACACCGCGCGCATGCGCGCCACCAGTTCGCGCGGTGAAAACGGCTTGACGACGTAATCGTCCGCACCGGTATCCAGTCCAACGACCTTATCGGCCTCATTACCTTTCGCAGTCAGCATGATGACCGGGACAGCCTTGGTGCGCTCGTGCGCACGTAGATCCTTTAGCAACTCGATACCGGATTTGTCGGGAAGCATCCAATCGAGCAAGACCATGTCCGGCAGCTCGCGATCGATCGCGTCGCGGCCCGCGCTGACCGACTCTGCGCGTCGCACCGTGTATCCGTGCGTGCTGCACGTATAGGCAACCAGCTCCTGAATCGCGGGTTCGTCCTCGATGACCAGAATCGACGCCGCAGTCATGCGCGAGCCACCGCTCGCTCGACGTCTTCGAGCGACTGATGGCGGGCGTCCCAGCCCTGTGAGATGAAAATCACATGCTCGGCAACGTTCTTTGCGTGATCGCCGATCCTTTCGATCGCTTTGGCGACCCACACGCAGTCGAGCGATGCCGAAATCGTGCGTGGGTCTTCCATCATGAAGGTGATCAGCTGCCGCAGAACGGCCCGGAAGCGGTCGTCGACACCGAGGTCATCCTTGATGATCGACGCCGCCGCCTGCGCATCCATCCGCGCGAATGCATCGAGCGTTCGTCGCAGCATCGACGCAGCTGCCTCACCCGAATACTTGATGTCCGGGATGCGGTTAAGCCGCGAGTTGTCATGCTTCTCGTGCAGCCACTTGACAGCGCGCGCGATCTTGCAGGACTCATCGCCAATTCGCTCAAGGTCGGTGATCACCTTGGCAATCCCGGTGATCATTCGCAGATCGCCCGCCGTCGGCTGGCGGCGTGCAATCACGTGATTGACCATCTGGTCGACACCCATTTCAAGCTCGTTGACGCGCTTGTCGGCGTCGATCGCCTGCTGGGCGAGAATCAGGTCGGCGCTTTCGAACGCATCGAGCGCGGCTCGAACCTGAGATTCGACCAGCCCTCCCATCTGAAGCACCCGCGAGCGCATTGCTTCGAGCTCCTCATCGTACTTTCTCACCGAATGGTCAGAGCTCAGCATGTTGACTCCCAATGGTTCATCATCGGCTAGCCGAAGCGGCCGGTAATGTAGTCCTCGGTCTCCTTGCGCTTCGGCTTGATAAAGATCTGGTCGGTTTCGCCAAATTCGATCAGTTCGCCCAGGTACATATACGCGGTGTAATCGGAAACTCGCGCCGCCTGCTGCATATTGTGAGTCACGATCACGATGGTGTAATCACTCTTCAGCTCGTCGATCAGCTCCTC
>JBDUCU010000178.1:0-4281 GCA_040003315.1 Burkholderiaceae bacterium
CCTTGTTGCCGACCATCTTGTAGTCTGAAGCAACGCAGGACTTGTCGCCGCCCGGCGGAGGCTTCGTCCACTTCTTCGCCGAGCAAACCTTCGTGGTCTGCGCCGGCATCTGCATCGGCATGCCCGCCATCGCCATCTGGGAAGCCGTTTCCCACAGGACGCCAGGCGGCTCGGCCGCGCGAGCCGACGAAAGCAATACGAGAAGGAGCAGCGAAGCGGCCGCGGCAAGGCGGCCCGTCAGTGCCGTGATCATGAGTTCACCCTTCTTGGTTGATATGTGAACCGAGGTGCGCGTGGTATGCGCTTCAAGCGAGAGGCTGTCAAGAGCAACGCTCGGTTTTCCAGTTCACGCCCGTACGCGGCATTGAGATCAAGAAGTGCCCGTAAGTCGGCGCTAGGAGCCAACCCCCAACGTCTTGATGGACGGGCACCACCCGGCGCTATAACGTTCCGGTAACGCTCGCGCGCAACGATCGCCGCATCGACGGCATCGAGGGGTCGGTGTGGATCTGTTGCGGTGGCAAGTCGCGCGTGGAGCGGGAGTAGCGCTGCGGCTGCAGAGCCTGCTGCGATTTGCGGGGCTGCCCTTGGTCGATAAAATAATAACAACGAGCGCGTTCGCACGGCTGCAGCTGCTGGCCGCGCCCGCGCTCGTGCGTCCAGACAGAACCATTGTCCCGCTCGAGCGCAAGGACGCTGCGCTGCTTGCATTGCTGGCGTTCGACGGGCCGACATCGCGCTCACGCGCGGCAGCGCTGCTGTGGCCGGATGCCGATGCCGACAAGGCGCGCAATAGTCTGCGTCAGCGCCTGTTCCGATTGCGGCGCGCGGCCGGTGTTGAACTGATCGAGCCCGACGAGAGACTGCGTCTTGCAGACGGTGTCGAGCACAACCTAGGGTCGCCTGCTCAGCAGCTTGCCGGCGATCCAACCGCCGCCGCTGGTGACCTGCTCGGTGTCTGTGCCTATGAGGACTGTCCCGAGCTTGACGATTGGGTGCGCATCGCGCGCGAGCACTGGCGCGCGATGCGGCGCGACGCGCTCGCCGAGTTGGCCGCGAAGCGCGAAGCGGATGGACACATCGCGCAGGCGCTGGTCTACGCTGAACGGCTGCTCGCCGAAGATCCGGTTTCCGAACAGGCGCATCGCCTCGCAATGCGGCTGCATTACCGGCGCGGTGATCGCGCCGCGGCTCTGGCCGCGTATGACCGTTGTCGTTCTGCGCTTCGGCGCGAACTCGCGGCCCAACCAAGCACCGAGACACTGGCGCTGAGCGAGCTGATCCTGCGGGCGGACCCGTTGCCGGGTGCTGGCACGCGTACGTTGCGGTCAACGGCGATCCTGCGGCCTCCGCGCTTGATCGGACGGGATGCCGAGTGGCGCACGCTCGAGCGCAGTTGGAATGCTGACTTGCCGGTGTTGATTAGCGGTGACGCAGGTGTTGGCAAGAGCCGGCTACTCGGCGATTTCGCTCAAGCCCGTTCTGTGCCGATGGTCGGTGGCCGGCCTGGAGACACGCGCGTGCCGTATGCGGTGCTAGCGCGCGTGCTGCGCGCGGCTCTACATGGCCAAGACAATGGAAGCGCGATTGCGCTCGACCGCGGGCTCGATGACTTCGTCAAATCGGAACTCGCCCGCGTGCTGCCGGAATTGGGCACCGCTCCGGTCGGCCCACTGGTCGAAACGCGTTTCCGCTCGGCGGTGGTGCAGGCGCTTATCGCGCGGCAGGTGGCGGGACTCGCCGGCGTGGCTATTGATGACCTTCATTTCGCTGACGAAGCAACGCTCGAGCTATTGCCACAGATTGTGATCCCGCACCTGCGTTGGCTCGGCGCAGTTCGCGGCGCGGAATGCCCGCCGCAGATTGCCGCTTGGTTACGGGCCGAGGGTGGATTGCGACTGGTCGAGATACCGCTTGCTCCGCTCGGCGAGAGTGCCGTGCGCGAACTGTTGGAATCGCTTGCGGTGCCCGGCATCGACGCCGACGCGCTTGCCGGCGCGATCGCGCGTCATACCGGCGGCAACCCCTTCTTCGTACTCGAAACACTGAATGCAGTGATCGACTCAGGCGACGTCGACCCGACTTTCAAACGACTGCCCACGCCGACCTCAGTCGGCGTACTGATCGAACGACGACTGGGGCAGCTGTCTCCGCCGGCACTCAAGCTCGCTCGCGTTGCGGCGCTGGCCGGGGTTGATTTCAGCGCAGGTCTCGCGGTGCATGTATTGCACACACATCCACTCGATCTGGCCGAAACATGGAGCGAACTCGAAGTGGCGCAGGTCATTCGCGGGCAGACATTTGCGCATGATCTGATCTATGAGACTGCGCTGAGGTCGGTGCCGCGTCCGATCGCCGAACTGTTGCAGCAGAGTATCGCCGAGTATCTCGAGTCGCACGGCGCACCGGCGGCGAATCTCGCACAACACTGGGCAGAGGCGGGGCAATGGGGCCGTGCGGCGCACGCACATTTGCTGGCCGCGGGGCAAGCGCGTCGCGCGTCGCGCCGCGTGTCCGAAGTCGAGCAATGGGAAGCCGCGTTCGCGTGCTTCGACCGCGCGGGTGATTCGGCGTCTGCGTTCGACGCGCGCTGCGCCAGCATCGAAAGCCTGATCCTTGTACGGGGTGAACGCGCGAATACCGTCATCGACGCATTGCTGGCGCAAGCGCGCTCGGATGATCAGCGCGTCGCTGCGCTAACGGCGCGGGCAACCGCTGCGCTGACGGCCGTCGATCATGTCGCCGGTATCGCGGCCGCGCGTGAAGCGTTCGCGCTGGCCGAGCGGCTGAACTCACAGTGGCCACGCTTCGAGGCGGCGCGGCTGCTCGCAGTGGGGCTTGCGCAGGCAGGCCGCACCGGTGAGGCGCTGGCAGTCATCGAGCCGTTTGAAACACTGGTCGAATCCGACGGCACTGACGAACAGCGTGAACACTTCTGGTCTGACTACGCCTACGTGCTGAACTCGGCGCGCAAACTGGGCCGAACGGCCGCTGCGCTGGCGCGCGCGATCGACAATGCGCGCGTTATCGGCGACCTCGCCGAGCTGGCCACGATGACGTCTAATCTGGCGACAGTGCAGGGCAACCTCGGCAATGTTGGCCAAGCCCTCGAACACGCATTGCGTGCACGCAGTTTGCAATCCGAGATCGGTGATACAGGTAGCCCGGCGCGCGGTGTGATCGAGCAGCACTGCGCCCTATACAGCGCTGCTGTCGGACGCTACGGCGAGGCGCTCGAAGCCTTTGACACCGCGCTCGAGTGCTTCATCCGCGATGGTCAAACGTTGTGGATTGCGGTGGCCAACAACAATAAGGCGATGATGCTGATCGACCTCGCGCAATACGGACGCGCGCGAAAGGCGCTCGACTATGTCGAGCCGTCGGTCGGATATGTGCGCGCGCGGCGTGCGATGCTTGCCGCCCGTATCGCGCGTCTGCTCGGCGGATCCGCGAAGCCCGATTTGCGACGTGCTTCAGAAGCGCTGGGCAGCACCGGCGATCCGTATGTTGGCTCGCTGGTTGAGCTGCAGGAAGCGCTTGAGATGGCGCCGATTGATGCGGCTGCGTGCTGCGTCCGAGTTCGCGCCGCCGCTGAGCAGATCGAATATTTCGGCGTGGCGTTGAAGGCCGGCTTGTCTTCAGCGCGCTTCCTGCTGGAAGCAAGCCAGCCGGACGCCGCCGCTGCGTGCTGGACTGAGCTCCAGCCGGTGCTGGCATCTCTGCAGCCAGCCGACATGTATCTGCCCGAGGCGTGGTTGATTGGACACAATGTGCTTGCAGCCAACGGTGACGCGAGCGGTGCCGCTGCATTGCTTGCGCGCGCGATCGAGTGGATCGAGCAAACCGCGCTGCCCAACGTGCCACCCATGTATCGCGACAGCTTTTTGAACCGTAATCCAATCAATCGCGCGATCCGCACCACTGCGAGCCGGCGGCCGAACCATTAATAGCGCCGTGTCGTCCGCGGCTTTTCAGTAACACCCCAGTAACGCCACCGCGTCTACGTTGCGATCCATTGATTTCAATCCGGGATCAACACTTGGGAAACGAGGGGTCACGATGAAGATGCGGACACGAATTGCGGGCAGGCGCGCCCTCTGTGTTATCGCACCGCTGTTGCTCGCGCTTGGTCCGCCAATTTACTCATCGAGGAGCTCAGCATTGTCCGCACCCTATGCCGACACCGTTACACCGCGTTCGGGCTGCGGCCCACAGGGGAGGCATCAGCATGAGAAGAAACGGAGAAATCATGATCGCAAAAGGAAGGCTGGTGCTGTGCGC
>JBDUCU010000179.1:0-4278 GCA_040003315.1 Burkholderiaceae bacterium
TACACGCGCACGTCGGGGTGATAGGCAGCAATATCGGGGCGCCTGATGAACTCGATGCCAAATAATCGATGCGCGCAATCAAATGCGGCCTCGACCATCCGATCGAGTGAAAAGTACGGCTTGACCATCGAATCGTCGATGTCGTATCGCGACTTTCTTACGAGCTCCGCGTAATAGCGCCAATCCCACGGCGCAATATCGGTCTGCTCGCCACGCAATGCCGCCATCGCGCGCAGCGCTTTACCTTCTTCGCTCGCTTTCGCCTTGGCTGGTTCCCATACTTTTTCGAGCAGTTCCGCCACAGCGGCGGGTTTGCCAGCCATGCGGTCGACCAGCGCATAGTCGGCAAAGTTCGCATAACCGTTAAGCCGCGCCTGCTCGGCTCTGAGCGACAAAATTTCGCGGGCAATCGGCCGGTTGTCATGCACACCGTCGTTCTCGCCGCGGCGGGTCCATGCGTTAAACGCCTGCTCGCGCAGATCGCGCCGCTCGGAGTGCGTCAAAAACGGCATAACCAGCGAGCGGCTCAACGTGATCGCCGATGCCTCGGGGTTGCCGCGTTGCTCAGCCGCCGTTTTCGCGGCCGCCCGTACCGCGTCGGGTAAGCCTTTCAAATCGTTTTCGTCGGTCAGCCACAGGCACCAATCGGCTTCATCGGCCAGCACGTTTTGCGCGAAGCTCGTCTGCAACTGCGCGAGGCGCTCGACGATCTCGCTCAGTCTCGCCTTGGCTTCCGACGACAGCCGCGCGCCGGCCAGCACCGAATCGAGATGCACGCGTTCGAGCAGGCGCAACTGTTCGGCATTAAGAGAGAGTGAGGCGCGCTTCGCATGCAACTCTTCGATCCGTGCGAACAGCGTTGCATCGAGCAGGATCGCGTTCTCATGCGCGGCAAGCTTCGGTGCTACTTCGCGCTCAACCGCTTGCAATGCGGGCGAAGTCTCGGATGCCGTCAGATTGAAAAACAACTGCTCAGTGCGCGTCAGCAAGCGGCCGCTACGGTCGAGCGCGGCGATCGTGTTCTCGAAATTCGGCGCTTCGGAGGCGTTCGCGATGCGCTCGATCTCGGTTCGATGCGCGGCCATGGCGTCATCGAAAGCAGGCGCGAAGTGTTCGGAGTGAATTTGACCGAACGGCGGCAGGCCGAACGGTTCGTCCCAGGTCTGTAACAACGGATTGTCGCGATGGATGGTCATAACGGCCTTGTGCTGGACCGAGAACGATACCGAATTGCGCTGCCACCCGCGAGCGCCCGCCTACTCGGTACCATGCGCCGCGACTTTAGGGCAGTCCACCCGCAATTACGTCACAGATGTTTTCTCGCGTTTCGGTTTGTAACGCTTCTTCTCCGCTCGGCGTATACCCGCGCAAAGTAGCTTCACGGACGGATTGGGAGATCACGATGGATCAAACACTTGCACGCAATACGGCGCGCATTCTCTTTGCGGCAGCCGTCGCGGCTACCGCTGCGGGTATTACTGCCTGTGGCGGCGGATCGTCACCCCCGCCTGCACCTGCACCTGCACCGGCGCCAGCACCACCGCCTGCCGGGCCGACGGCAGACGATGCTGCACGGTTCCTGACGCAGGCGACCTTTGGCCCGACCGAGAGCGATATCGCGCACGTGCAATCGATCGGGTATTCGGCGTGGATCGACGAACAGTTCGCGCTGCCGGCAACGCCGCATCTGCCGTACGTACAGGCGAATTACGATCCATTGCTGTTCGGCGGCAACTTCAACTGGATGCAGGATTCGTTCTGGCAGCAGGCGATTCCCGCGCCCGATCAGCTGCGGCAGCGCGTGAAGTTCGCCTTGTCGGAACTGACGGTCATTTCTGCAACCGACGGCTTCATCGCGACTAGCGCCGACGGCCTGGCCAATTACGCGGACCTTCTTGGGCAGCATGCATTCGGCAACTACCGGCAGTTGATCGAGGCGGTGGCGACCAACCCGATGATGGGCAGCTACCTGTCGCACCTGGGCAATAAGAAGGCCAACACGACGACTGGCGCTGTGCCCGACGAGAACTTTGCGCGCGAGGTCACGCAGCTGTTCACGATCGGGCTGATTCAGCTGAATATCGACGGCACACCGGCGCTGGTGAGCGGGCAACCGGTCGAGACATACAGCAACGCCGACGTCACCGGGCTCGCACGGGTGTTCACCGGCTGGAGTTGGGCTGCGGCCGGTTTTTCCGATGCGGAGTTCAAAGGGACCAGCGTGACCGACCCGCTGCGCAAGATCAAGCCGATGAAAATGTATCCGCTGAATCACGAAACCGGCAGCAAGGTATTCCTCGGCCTCACCATTCCTGCCGGCACGTCGGGCGAGCAGAGCCTGGCGCTTGCAGTCGACCGTCTGTTCAACCACCAGAACTTGTGTCCGTTTATCGGCCGCCAGCTGATCCAGCGCCTGGTAACGAGCAATCCCAGCGCGGGCTACACGAGCCGCGTGGCTACGGCCTGCACCAACAACGGCCAGGGCGTTCGCGGCGACATGAAGGCAATGATTCGCGCGATTCTGCTCGACGCCGAAGCGCGCGATGCGAGCAAGCTCACCGACCCGCAGTTCGGCAAAGTGCGCGAGCCGGTGCTGCGGTTATCGAGTTGGGCGCGCTGCTTTAAGGCGACGTCGGCGTCGGGCAACTGGACGATCCGCAACCTCGACAGCGCATCGTCCTCGTTCGGCCAGCAGCCATGGCGCGCGCCGTCAGTATTCAATTTCTTCCGGCCGGGTTACGTGCCGCCCAACACGGCGATCGCCGCCGCGGGCCTGGTGGCGCCCGAGTTTCAGTTGATCGGCGAAACCGCAGTGGCGGGTTACGCCAACACCATGCAGGGCGTCGTGCAGTCCGGCGCGGGCATCGGCAATCCGCGCGATGTGCGTGCCGATTACTCGGCCGAACTTGCCCTCGCGGGCAATGCCGACGCGCTGCTCGATCGCGTCAACCGCTGCCTGATGTACGGCACGATGGACACGACGCTGCGTAATGATCTGCGCACCGCGATCAACGCGATCGCGATGACCGGCAACGGGCCGACGAATCGCGTCTACACCGCGGTATTGCTGACGATGGCTTCCCCCGAATATCTAGTGCAGAAGTAGGAGACAGCCATGAGCGAAAACATCACAAGCAAAGCTTCTCGCCGCGAGTTTCTGCGCCAGGCATCCGCGCTGTCGATCGCCGGCACCGCCGCACCGTTCGCCATCAACCTTGCAGCGATCGGCGCCGCGTCGGCACAGGTCACCGGTGGCTACAAGGCACTGGTGTGCGTGTTTCTGTACGGCGCCAATGACGGGCACAACACCGTCGTGCCGTTCGATGCGACCAACTACGGAAAATATTCGGTCGGCCGCCAGGGAATCGCATGGAACCAGGCGACTGATCTGACACAACTGATGCCGATTACGCCATTACCCGGCGGGTTACAACTTTCGTTGCCGACGCCGCTGGCGCCGTTGGCAACACTGTTCAATCAACAAAAGTGCGCGATCGTGGCCAACGTCGGCCCGCTGATCGTGCCGACCGATCGCACCAGTTTTCTGAACAAGACGGTGCCGCTGCCGCCGAAGCTGTTTTCGCATAACGACCAGCAATCGGTATGGCAATCCTCGGCGCCGGAAGGCGCCAAATACGGCTGGGGTGGACGCATCGGCGATCTGCTTGCATCGCAAAACGGCGGCAATAGCGTTTTCACTTGCCTCAATGTGACCGGTAACGCCGTGTTCCTCAGCGGCCAGCAAGTGCAGCCGTTTCAGCTCGACGTCACCCAGGGCTCGGTCGGCTTCAGCGGATTGACCGGCGGCGCACCCACGCTGTACGGCTCGGCCGCCGGCTCCACCGCGCTGCGCACGGTGCTGACGCGCACTCGTACGCATCTGTTCGAAAACGAAGACGTCAAGGTCAACATGCGCTCGATCGACGCCAACACGGCGCTTTCGACCGCGTTTGCAGGTGCGCAAACGTTTACCCCACCGGCCAACAACTCTCTGGCAGCGCAATTGGCGATGGTCGCCAAGGTCATCAGCGTGCGCAGCGCGCTCGGCGCCGCGCGGCAGGTGTTCCTGGTTTCAGCCGGCGGGTACGACACGCATTCAAACCAAGTCACGACGCAGACCAACCTGCTGTCGCAACTGGCGGCCGCGATCTCCTTTTTCCAGACGACGATGGACTCGATGGGAACAACAGCGAACGACGTGACGCTGTTCACCGCGTCTGACTTCGGCCGCACGCTGATTCAAAATGGCGACGGCAGCGATCACGGCTGGGGCTCGCA
>JBDUCU010000010.1:0-42719 GCA_040003315.1 Burkholderiaceae bacterium
CCTTGGCAAACGGGCAGATCAGGTCGATCACCTTGATGCCGGTTTCGAGCAGTTCAATCGAAGGCGCTAGTTCGTCGAATTTCGGCGCTGGCTGATGAATTCCGCGCCGCTCGTCCGATTCAATCGGCCCGCGCTCGTCGATCGGCCGCCCCAGCACGTCCATCACTCGGCCCAGCACGCCGGGGCCGACTGGAACCTGGATGTTGTCGCCGGTGTCGGTGACCGACATGCCGCGTCTCAATCCGTCCGATGAGCCCATCGCGATCGTGCGCACAATGCCGTCACCGAGCTGCTGCTGCACTTCGAACGTCAGTCCCTGCTCGACAAGCTTGTTGCTCTGATCGGTATCGAGCGTCAGCGCGTTGTAGATCTCCGGCATCTGATCGCGCGGAAATTCGATATCGACGACGGCGCCGATGCATTGAACGATGGTTCCAGAACTCATGATGACCTCACGTTAGGAGACCGCTGCGGCACCGCCGACGATCTCCGAAATTTCCTTCGTAATCCCCGCCTGCCTCGTCTTGTTGTAAACAAGCTGCAATTCTTCGATCAACTTCTTGGCGTTATCCGACGCCGCCTTCATCGCAACCATGCGCGCGCTTTGCTCAGACGCCATGTTTTCAGCAACCGACTGGTAGATCAGCGCCTCGACGTAGCGCACCATCAGCGTATCGATCACTTCGCGCGCATCGGGTTCGTAGATGTAGTCCCACGAATACGCGCGCTTTTCCTCAGCGGTCTGAGCCAGCCGATCGGCCGTCAACGGCAACAGCTGTTCGATAACTGGTTCCTGCTTCATCGTGTTGACGAAGCGCGTGTAGGCCAGATACACCGCATCGAGCTTGCCGCCTGCGTACTGATCGAGGATCACCTTGACCGGACCGATCAGGTTCTCGATGTGCGGGCGGTCGCCCAACTGCACATAGTGCGACACCACGTTCGCGTTCAGCCGCTGCAGAAACCCGTATCCCTTGTTGCCGATCGCCGTCGCGATGACCTGAACACCTTGCGCAGTCAGCTCCTTGAACTTCGCGAGCGCTGCTCGCTGAATATTGGTGTTCAGTCCGCCGCAAAGGCCCTTGTCGGTGGTGATCACGATCAGGCCGGCAGTCTTCGTGCCTTCGTGCTTGACGACAAACGGATGCCGGTACTCTGGATTGGCCTGGGCCAGGTGCGCAACGATGTTGCGAATCTTGTCGCCGTATGGCCGCACCTGACGCATGCGCTCCTGCGCCTTGCGCATCTTCGACGCCGCCACCATCTCCATTGCCTTGGTGATCTTTCGCGTGTTCTGCACGCTCTTGATCTTGCCGCGGATTTCCTTGGTGCTCGGCATCTAGATCGACTTTTTGAATTCCGCGCTCGCCGCGACCAGCTCGGCCTCGTCTTCCTTCGACAAGTCCTTGCTCGACTCGATGCGATCCACCAGCCCCGCGTGTTTTGTCTTGACGAAGTCGCGCAGCGCCTTTTCGACAGCGAGGCAATTCTTGATTTCGACATCGTCGAACGCGCCGCCATTAACCGCAAACAGGGTAATCGCCATCTCCCACACCTGCTGCGGCGCGTATTGCGGCTGCTTCATCAACTCGGTGACGCGACGGCCTCGCTCGAGCTGCTTGCGAGTCGCATCGTCAAGGTCGGACGCAAATTGGGCGAACGCAGCGAGCTCGCGATATTGAGCCAGAGCCAGGCGAATACCGCCGCCGAGCTTCTTGATCACCTTGGTCTGCGCGGCACCGCCCACGCGCGATACTGAAATGCCGGCGTTAATGGCGGGCCGAATGCCGGCGTTGAACAAATCGGTTTCGAGAAAGATCTGACCGTCGGTAATCGAGATCACATTGGTGGGAACGAATGCCGTGACGTCGCCCGCTTGCGTCTCGATGATCGGCAGCGCGGTCAGCGAACCCGTCTTGCCCTTGACCTCGCCCTTGGTGAACTTCTCGACGTAATCGGCGTTGACACGCGCCGCGCGCTCGAGCAGGCGCGAATGCAAGTAAAACACGTCGCCCGGATACGCCTCGCGGCCCGGGGGACGGCGCAGCAGCAACGACACCTGCCGATAGGCCCACGCCTGTTTGGTCAGATCGTCGTAAATGACCAAGGCATCCTGGCCGCGGTCGCGGAAATACTCGCCCATCGTGCAGCCCGAATACGGAGCGATGTACTGCATCGCCGCCGAGTCTGACGCTGACGCCGCGACGATGATCGTGTATTCCATCGCGCCGAATTGCTCGAGCTTGCGCAACACGGTTGCAATCGTCGACGCCTTTTGCCCGATCGCCACATAGACGCAGGTCAGATCCTTGCCCTTCTGATTGATAATCGTATCGACAGCGACCGCAGTCTTGCCGGTCTGGCGATCGCCAATGATCAGTTCGCGCTGACCGCGGCCGATCGGCACCATCGCGTCGATCGCCTTCAGGCCCGTTTGCACCGGCTGCGACACCGATTGACGCGCGATTACACCCGGTGCGACTTTTTCAATCACATCGGTCATCTTGGCGTTGATCGGACCTTTGCCGTCGATCGGCAAGCCAAGCGAGTTCACCACGCGGCCGATCAACTCGGGACCGATCGGCACTTCCAGAATCCGGCCCGTCGCCTTGACCGGATCGCCTTCGCGAATGTGCTCGTACGGGCCGAGCACGACGGCACCCACGGAATCGCGCTCGAGGTTCAGCGCCAGACCGAACGTGTCGCCCGGAAACTCGAGCATCTCGCCCTGGCTTACATCGGCCAGGCCGTGGATGCGGCAGATGCCGTCAGTCACCGTCACTACGGAGCCTTGCGTTCGGAAATCCGTCGTCAGCGTGAGCTTCTGGATCTGATTGCGAATCAGTTCGCTGATTTCGGAGGGTTTTAGCTGTTGCATAAAAATCCTTGCTCGTGTTTTTCCGTCATTCGGTGCGCAGCGCCGATGCCATGCTTGCCAGTCGGCCGCGTACCGTGCCGTCGATCACTTCATCGCCAACTGTAATCAACGCGCCGCCAATCAACGCACGGTCAACTATTACCCGCGGCCGCACCTTGCGCTTGAAGCGGCGCTCCAGATCTCCAACGAGTTGTGCGAGCGCTGACTCATCGACGGGGAACGCACTTTCTATCTGTGCTTCGATGACTCCCTCGCGCTCATCCTTCAGAGATTTGAACAGCGTCGCAATTTCGGGGAGCACCGACAGTCGTCTATTTTCGATTAACAGGCGAACGAAGTTCTGCACCTCGGCATTCAGCGCATCACCGGCCCCTGCAGCGACCAGGCCATACAGCTGCTCCGGCCCAACCTTTGGATCACCGATTGCGTTGTGAACATCGGGATCGGACACGACCATCGCCAGTCGTTGCAACGCATCCGACCATGCCTGCAGGCTCCCACTGGCGTCTGCAGCGGAAAAAACGGCCTCGGCGTACGGGCGTGCGATCGTCAGGTTCTCGGCCATCGACTCTCCGATCAGCGCAGCTGTTCGCGCAGCTGCTTGAGCAGATCGGCGTGTGCTTTCACATCGACTTCCTTCTGCAGGATCTTTTCCGCGCCGGCGACCGCCAGCAGCGCCACCTGCTCGCGCAATTGATCTTTTGCACTCGCCATCTGCTGCTCGATCTCGGCCAGCGCAGCCGTCTTCTCGCGTGCGCCTTCCGTGCGTGCTGCGCCTTTGGCTTCCTCGATCATCTGCGCCGCGCGTTGCTCGGCCTGCAAGATGATCTGTGAGGACCGCTGCCGCGCATCGCCGACCGCCACCTCTGCTTCCTTCGACGCGTTTTCAAGCGTGACGCGCGCGGTTTCCGCATCGGCCAACCCGGCGACGATCTTTTTCTGGCGCTCGTCGATCGCGCGCGTGATCGGTGGCCAGACGAATTTGGCGCAGAACCAGATAAACAGCGCGAACGTGATCGCCTGCGCGATCAAGGTCAAATTGAAGTTCATCGTTCGAGGCGAACTAGGTGATCACCGTCAGCAATGGATTCGCGAACGCGAAGAACATCGCCAGACCAACGCCGATGATGAACGACGCATCGATCAGCCCGAGCAGCAGGAACACCTTGGCCTGCAATTGCGGCATCAACTCCGGCTGGCGCGCGGCACCTTCGAGAAACCGGCTACACATGATGCCGACGCCAACGCAAGCGCCGAGCGCGCCCAGACCGATCATCAACCCTATGCCAATACTGGTGTATGCCTGAACCATCGCCAGCAGTTGAAGCTTTTCCATAATCATCGTCCCTCGTTAAAATTAATGATGTTCGTGCGCAATCGCGATGTAAACCACCGTCAACATCATGAAGATGTAGGCCTGCAGCGCGACGATCAGGATGTGGAAGATCGACCAGCCAAGTGCGAGCACGATGCTCGCGACCGTGCCGACTAGGCCGGCTCCCGCCATCGTCCACAGCAGCAGGAAAATGATTTCGCCCGCATACATGTTGCCGAACAGCCGCAGCGAGTGCGACAGTGGGCGCGAGATCAGCTCGACTAGGTTAAATAGAAGATTGGGAATCCAGAGCAGCGGATTCTTGCCAAACGGCGTGCAGAATAACTCGTAGATCCAGCCGCCGAGCCCTTTGACGGCGATCGAAAAGTAGATCATCAACAGCCAGACCGATAGCGCCAGCGCGAACGTCGTGTTGACGTCGGCGGTTGGGACATTGCGGAAATGCTCCTGGCGCAATACGTAATGGTGGAACAGAGCCGTCAGATCGACCGGCAGAAAATCCATCGCATTCATCAGCAAAACCCAGACGAACACGGTCAGTGCAGTGGCGGCGACAAATCGATGCGACTCGCCGTGGTAGATGCCCTTGACCTGATTCTCGACGAAATCGATCATCAGCTCGACAAACGCCTGTCGCTTCCCAGGCACGCCAGAGGTCGCGCCACTGACAACCCAGCGCAACAGTCCGAGCATCAGCAAACCCAACACGACGGAGACTGCGATCGTGTCCCAGTGGAACGCCCAAAAGCCGTCACCCGATGCGTTGAACGTCAGGTGATGCGAAATATAGGACGTCGGTGTCAGCTGTCCTTCGGTAGCCACGTCGCTATCTTTCTCTTACAAAAAGGGCCATCGAGAACAGCACCGTGGTCACTGCAAACGTTGCGATCAGACCGATGGCAACCACGTTCTTGTACAGCACAAAGACTGCCGCCAGGCCGGCGACAATCAAAATCACCTTTAACCCTTCGGCCACCAATGCGCTCGTCACAGCCGTCGTTGCATCCGAAGCGGGCTTGCGTAATGCGTACCATGCAGCGGCAAGCCCCCCGGTCATGCTGATCGCTCCACCGAGCGCGGCCGAAACAGCTCCATGCGCACCTGCAAACCATCCGAGGACGACGCTGGCAACGACGGTGGCGATAAGCTGCCATCTGAGCACCGTTCGAATCGGCTGGGTCAGCGCAAAAGGCATCAGGCGGGAATTGAAGCAAGTCGAAAATAAAAAAAGCCGCGCATTGTACTGCGCGGCCGCAAGAAGGGTCAAAACGCGGGGCGTTAGCGTCGCAGTCGCTGGAGAATCCCGTCTAGCTGATCGAGGCTCGAAAATTTTACGATCAGCGTTCCCTTGCCGCGTGTGTCCGCATGCAGGCGCACACCGGCTCCCAGCGCATCGGCCAGTTCATCCTCGATTCGAACGAGATCGCGGCTGCGACCGTGAACCTTCTTCGAAGATTTCCGCGCTTTCGCAGCGCCGGTGCGCGCGACCAGCGCTTCAGCGGCACGTACCGACAACTGTTCGGCGGCGATCCGATTGGCAAGCTGGATCTGCTGTGCAGCGCTCAACGCCAACAGAGCCCGCGCGTGTCCCATATCCAAACGGTCGTCCATCACCATCTGCTGCACGGGTGGCGCAAGGTTGATCAGTCGCAGCAGGTTAGATGTGGCGCTGCGCGAGCGACCGATGGCGTGCGCCGCTTGCTCGTGAGTGAAATGGAATTCGCGAATCAAGCGTGCAACCCCATGCGCTTCCTCAAGCGGATTCAGGTCTTCGCGCTGAATGTTCTCGATCAACGCCATGGCCAAAGCCTGATTGTCGGCGACCTTCCTGACGATGACGGGCACTTCAAGCAGCCCAGCCAGCGCAGCCGCGCGGACGCGTCGCTCGCCCGCGATGATTTCGAAATGTTCACCGACTGCACGCACCAGGATCGGCTGAATGATCCCTTGGGCCTTAATTGAATCGGCGAGCTCCTGCAGCGATGCGGCATTCATCTTCGTGCGCGGCTGGTACTTGCCCGGCTGCAGTCGCGTCAGCGGCAACAGACTCGGCGAGCTTGTTGCGGCCGGGCCACTTTCAGCTCCCAGCAGCGCGTCGAGGCCGCGCCCAAGACCCTTGGGCCGCTTCACGAAGTCTCTCTTGCGGTGAGCGCGATCGCGGCGGAATCGAGTGCCTGCACACGTTCGATCATCTCGGCTCCGAAGGCAACATAGGCTTGGGCACCTTTCGATGCGCGATCGTAAGCAACACCGGGTAGCCCATAGCTTGGCGCTTCTGCCAGCCGCACATTGCGGGGAATTATGGTTTCGAACACCTTGTCGCCGAATTTCGCGACGAGTTGCTCGGATACTTGCTGCTGCAGGGTGATCCGGGAATCGAACATCACCCGCAGCAGGCCAATGATTCGCAATTCTGGGTTCAGATTCGCGGCGACGCGCTGAATCGTGTTGACCAGGTCAGCAAGCCCTTCGAGTGCAAAGTATTCGCACTGCATCGGGATAATCACGCCGTGCGCAGCGCACAAGCCGTTGAGCGTCAGCAACGACAGCGACGGCGGGCAGTCGATCAGGATGAACTGATACTGACTTTGAACTGCGGTGAGCGCATGTTTCAACCGCCTCTCTCGATGATCAAGGTTGACCAGCTCAATTTCCGCACCGGCCAGCTCGCGGTTCGCACCCAGCACGTCATAGCCGCCGTGCTCCGCAAATTGAACAGCGCTCGACACGTCGGTCATGCCGAGCAACACCTGATACACACTGGCCGAAAGCGTCCGCTTGTCGATTCCGCTTCCCATTGTTGCGTTGCCCTGCGGATCGAGGTCGACCAGCAGCACGCGCTGATCATGCGCTGCGATTCCGGCCGCCAGGTTGACCGCCGTCGTGGTCTTGCCGACGCCACCCTTCTGATTGGCGATACAAAAAATACGGGCCACGTCGCGCTAGTCCGAAGTGTCGGCGAATTGCAGCAGAATCAAATGCCGCTCCGCGTCCAGATTCGGCACCCGCAGCCGGATTTCCGCCATCACTCGCACGTCCGGAGCGTGCACCTTCAGCGCCGCCAACTCATCGTAAGGAACGGCGCCTTTCATTGCGCACCACCAACCGCGTTTCGCAACCAGTTGTCGAGTCATGCGGACGAGATCAGGCAACGCGGCGAAGGCGCGGGCAATCACCACGTCGTACAACTCCTTGGGCCGCAGCGCTTCCACTCGCGCATGCACACACTCGAGATTGCGCAGTCCGAGCTCGATCTGCGTCTGGATCAGAAACGCAACCTTTTTCTCGACCTTATCGACCAACGTCACGTGCAAGTCAGGCGCAGCGATCGCCAGCGGAATCCCGGGCAATCCACCGCCTGCCCCGACATCGATCACTCGCGCTGGGACAGCCGTGATGCGCCGAATTTCCGGCACGATCGACAGCGAATCGAGCAAATGATGCGTGAGCACCTCAGCTGGCGATTCGATCGCGGTCAAGTTGTGGACCGAGTTCCACCGCAACAGCAGCGTCGCATACGCGGCCAGTGAGTCGCTCTGTGACCGACTCAGAGGTATTCCGATCTGCTGCGCAGCCGCCGCAATTTTTCCGGCGCTTAAGAAGCGCGCAGCCGGCTGCGAAGCGCGCGGGTTCAAGAGCTGCGCTACGACGTGATCCGGTTCAGGCTGCAAGACGGCCTTCATTGCCGTTCTTGCCCAGCCGCTTCAGATGCACCAGTAGCAGCGAAATTGCCGCGGGTGTCACACCAGATATGCGAGATGCCTGACCCACCGTCTCCGGTCGGTGGGTGTCCAGCTTCTGCACGGCTTCGATCGACAGTCCGCGCACCTTCCGGTAGTCAAGCGACGGCGGAATGAGGGTTGTTTCGTGGGCTGTTGAGCGCGTGACCTCGTCTTTCTGGCGCGATATATATCCGGCGTATTTGACTTGTATCTCGACCTGTTCAGCAATATCGCGCGGCACAGATGAACAGTCAGCGAGTCCGCCTCCATCCGCCCGGCGAATCGACGCCAGCCCCGCATGGGACACCTCCGGCCTCTTAAGTAAGTCAGCGAGCGCATACTCTCGCTCTAACGGCTTTCCGAAGACCCTTGTCATTTCCAGCTTACTTAGTATGTGAGGATTCACCCACGTAGCCCGCAATCGTTCGAGCTCCAGCGCAACGGCATCGCGTTTGCGGCTAAAGCGCTCCCAGCGGATATCGTCCACGCAGCCCAGGTTGCGACCGATTTCGGTCAACCGTGTGTCGGCATTATCTTCACGCAACGACAGCCTGTACTCGGCTCGGCTGGTGAACATCCGATAAGGCTCGGCCACCCCGCGCGTGATCAGATCGTCGACCAAGACGCCGATGTAAGCCTCATTGCGGCTGGGGCACCAGGGGTTGCGATCGCTCGCCAATAGGGCGGCGTTGATGCCCGCCAGCAGACCTTGTGCGGCGGCCTCTTCATAACCCGTGGTTCCATTGATCTGCCCTGCGAAGAACAGTCGCGCAATCGATTTTGTCTCGAGCGAGCTCTTCAGCGCACGTGGATCGAAGTAGTCGTATTCGATCGCGTAACCCGGCCGCACGATATGCGCGCGCTCCAACCCGTTGATGGACCGCACAACCTGCAGCTGCACGTCGAATGGCAACGATGTCGATATGCCGTTCGGATATACCTCGTGTGTTGTAAGCCCCTCGGGCTCGAGAAAAATCTGATGGCTGTCCTTATGTTCGAAGCGGTGGATCTTGTCCTCGATCGAAGGACAGTATCGCGGTCCGACACCTTCGATCACTCCCGCGTACATCGGCGACCGATCCAGATTGGCGCGGATGATGTCGTGCGTCTGAGCGTTCGTGTGCGTGATCCAGCAAGGCACCTGATCTGGGTGCTGCTCGGGCCCACCCAGGAAAGAGAAAACCGGCATGGGATCCGATTCGCCCGCCTGCTCCTCACACGCCTCGAAGTTGATCGACCGCCCGTCGATCCTCGGCGGCGTTCCTGTCTTCAAACGACCCTGCGGCAGCTGCAATTCCTTCAGTCGTGCTGCCAGCGATATCGCGGCGGGATCGCCGGCCCGGCCCGCTGCGTAGTGCTGCATGCCGATATGGATGAGTCCGTTCAAGAAGGTGCCGGCAGTCAGCACAACCGCCGAGCCGTAGAACTCAATACCCGACTGAGTAACGGCTCCGACGACTCGGGCGCCTTCGAGCAGCAGGTCATCGACCGGCTGCTGGAACAGTGACAGTTTCGGCTGATTCTCAAGCCGCCCGCGAATCGCTGTGCGATACAGCAAGCGGTCTGCTTGGGCGCGGGTTGCGCGTACCGCAGGGCCTTTGGACCGATTCAAAATGCGAAACTGAATTCCAGCTTCGTCGGTCGCCGCCGCCATCGCACCACCGAGTGCGTCGATCTCCTTGACCAGATGACCCTTGCCAATCCCCCCGATCGACGGGTTGCATGACATCTGACCCAGCGTCTCGAGGCTGTGAGTCAGCAGCAGCGTCGTGCACCCCATGCGAGCCGCCACCAAAGCGGCTTCGGTGCCCGCGTGCCCGCCGCCAATGACAATGACATCGAAATGTTGGGGAAACCGCATTTGGACACGACCTTCAGAACAGCCGCGATGGAACGTCAACCATCGGTAGCAGGCCGTTAGAAGTATACCGAGCGGTTGATAGGTTTCACGTGAAACGTCCGGCTCCGCCGTGTTCCACGTGAAACAAGCCTTCCTTACTGACTAAAACGGGGCGCTAGAGCCGTGCCGCGGACTCGCAGATTGACCGGTGCCTGCACGCGCTGCGTCCCCAACTCGACTCTGACGCCTCCGGCCAGCGCCAAATCTGGAGCAACTGTGAAGTCGCTGCGAGCCGCCATCGCACCCGCGCGCCCGCCCGTATCCTCAAAGCGAACGCCGTTGGCCGATGCGGCCAACAGGCCGTTGAATTCGGTGAACCGGGTGACACCCGCCGCCATCGCACCCTGCGACGCCGCTAACCCCAGGTTGATCCCGTTCAGTGTTGCCCACCGCAGTTGAAACGGGCCCGCAATCGCACTCCGCGCGATTGCGTCATCCAGCGTAGGACCCCGTCCGGCGATCGTCAGGCTCAGCGTGGCGGTGCCTTGCACGGCAGTGGGCGGCGCCTCGCCGTTGGCGATCTGCCCCGGCGGTCGAAGGGTTTGCAACACGGATTCGACGTCGATATTCGAAGCCCCCGCGATTCCGGTGATCGCCCACTCGACGTCGGTCGCAGCGTAAACCGTTCCGCTGGTCATGCCGAAAAATCCGGCGAGCGTGAAATCGGAAATCTCGACGACGTTATCGAATATGCGCCCCGATGCCTGGACCTCGTTCCATCGAACGTGCGGCCCAAACGGCGGCATCCAGCGATCGGCGTTCAGTCGAAATTCGATTGACTCCCGTCCGTCGGGCATACGCCCCGGGCGAAACGACAGTTGCACCGCACCGTCCAAATCTAGTGGCCGCAACACGAGGGGGCCGAAGCTTCCGTCAGCGGTCCGCCGCAGAACGCCTTCATACGCATCCGGAAATAACCGGGAGTCGCCGATGCGGACCGATGCAAACCGGATCGTCGAAATCTTGCTCGGCAACTCGCGCGCGCCGCCCGGCAATGTACGAACGATGTACGCCGCTTGTGCCGGGGTAATCGTCATCGGAGCGATCAATGCTTCGCTCCACACCCAATTGCCGCCTCGAATCGCACTCCAAAGATCCTTCCAGTTGATCAGCAGCGCGACCTCGTCGGCCTTGAACTGTCCCGCCGCGTCGATGCCACGTACCGTCAGCCGCGGCGTCGGAGTAAATCGAAACTCGGTATCGGCAACGCTGACGGGACGCCTGAAAACGGCTGTCAGCCGCTCGGCTACGCGTGACGCAGAGGTCTCATCGCGAAGCGGCGCAAGCGTTGCGTAGACACCGGCGGCGATCACAGCAATTACCGCCACCATCAGCAGTCGCTTCATCCAAACACGGAGGATTTCGCGCCGCCTGCCATCGGAATACTCAGCCGCCTCCGCGCGGTCACGCTCTTCCTGCAGATCAAGCCGATCCGGCACGTTTACCGTCGTGATCGCCCAATGGGTCGACGCGCCATTTATTTCATAGCCGCTGGTTGTGGTGGGAGGCGCCTTGGCACGCAATTTACGTGAGCGCACACTCTCTTCGCGAGGCGCTTGCGCTATAGCTGTACCGGCCGGCTGGGCGCGCGCCTGTAGAGATCCCATAATCGTGGCTTCGCGGGCTAACTGCGCGGCGGCCTGCTCAATACTCGCGCGAACCCTTTCAGCGGCAACGGCCTCTTCCGAGTCACCGAACACCGTCACCGGATCGAGGTCGGTCTGCTCAAGGAATTGCGCCACTGCCTCGGGCTCCAGCGGCGCGGGTGCCGGCGTCGAGCCGTTGCCTTTGCTGGCGTCGTAGCTCATCGGCTCTACGAGACTGGCGTCCTGCAGCTTGCGCAACGCTCGCTCGATGCGCTCGTCATTAAGACTGGGGAGGCGCGACTTGAGACCGGCGACATTCAAACGCCCGTCGAGCAAAATCAGAATCAACCGCTCACTTTGGGTGAACTGATGCGACTTCTCATAGACCTCGCGCACCCCTCGGTCGGTGCGCCGGTACATCATCGAAACGTTTAGGGCCATGCGTTATCAGCGGTGTGCAAAAACCGTCGACGGGGAGCAATACCCCGGGTCGATCGATTGTATCGACGAAGATGTGAGCTTTACAGACCCCATTTGGCTGATAAGAGGCAGTAAGTCCTAGGTTGCGAGCGTCTGTTAGGAGCGTTCGGGTGCTTGTGCAAGAGCTTTGCTGCCCGCTTGTTACTGTGGAGCGCAGCGATGCGCAATCGCGCCAAGACGCAGGCGCAAGCGTGTCAGACTGTTGCGGTCGTCGTTCGGCGCTGCAGCCACCACGCCTGCAGTTCGCCCACGATACCTCGGCGAAACGCCATCACGCAGAGAACGAAAATCAGGCCAGTCACGATCGTGACCGCCTCGCCAAGACCATTGAACCACTCTATTCCCGTAACGCGTCCCAAAAATGCGCCGATATCCCCGACCTTGTCCTCAAGCGCGACGATGATGAAAGCGCCAATGATCGGGCCAAGCGTCGTGCCCATTCCGCCAACCAGCACCATCAGGATCACCAAGCCGGATGTGGACCAGTGTGCATCGCTCAACGTCGCAAAGCCCAGCACCAGTGTCTTGCTAGCGCCGGCAAGTCCTGCCAGCGCAGCTGACAAAACAAATGCGAGCAGCTTGAACCGTGCAACGTCATAACCCAGCGAAGTGGCGCGCGCTTCGTTTTCGCGGATCGCCTTGAGCACCTGTCCGAATGGAGAATGAACGGTCCTGTAAATCAGCAGGAACGACAGCACAAAGATCCCCAGGATTACGTAGTACAGCGTCGTGTCGCTGGACAGATCGATGAAGCCGAGCAACTTGCCGCGAGGCACGCTCTGCAACCCGTCTTCACCGCCGGTGAAAGGCGTCTGCAGGAACAGGAAGTAAAGCATCTGCGCCAGCGCGAGCGTGATCATCGAAAAATAAATGCCACTGCGCCGTGTCGCCAGCGCGCCCATCACAAATCCAAGCGCTGCGCCGGCCAGCGTACCTGCCAGCAACCCGAGTTCGGTCGGCCAGCCAAACACTTTGAGCACGTGTCCCGTGACGTACGCGGCGACACCAAGGAATGCGGCGTGTCCAAAAGAGAGCAATCCCGTATAGCCAATCAACAGATTGAACGCGCACGCAAACAATGCGAAGCACATGACCTTCATCACAAACACGGGGTACGCGCCAAGCACGGGCAACAACGCCACAAATACGAGCAAGGCAAGGTAGATGGTGAATTCTTTGGAAGCCTTCACCTACTTCTCCTTGCCGAACAGGCCTGCGGGTCGCAGCAACAACACGATCGCCATGATCACGAATACAACCGTGGCCGAGGCTTCCGGATAGAAGACCCGGGCGAACCCTTCGATCACTCCGAGCCCCAGACCCGTCAGGATCGAACCCATGATCGAACCCATGCCGCCGATCACGACAACGGCAAACACCACGATGATCAAGTTGCTTCCCATCAACGGCTGAACCTGCAGGATGGGTGCGGCGAGCACGCCGGCGAATGCGGCGAGCGCGACACCGAAGCCGTAAGTTAACGTCACCATCAACGGCACATTGACTCCGAACGCTTCGGTCAGCTTGGCGTTTTCGGTACCGGCGCGCAGCAACGCGCCGAGCTTCGTGCGCTCGATCACATACCACGTACCCAAGCAGACGATCAGCGAGGCCAAGACCACCCACGCCCGATAGTTGGGCAGGATCATGAACCCCAGGTTGGTTGCGCCGGACAGCTGCTCCGGGACGCTGTACGGCAACCCCGATACGCCGTAGAACGAGCGAAAAAATCCCTCGATCAGCAGAGTCAAGCCAAAGGTCAGCAATAAGCCGTACAAATGATCGAGGTTGTACAAATGCCGCAGTAACAAGCGCTCGAGGACAATGCCGAAAATACCGACCAGCAGCGGCGCGACGACGAGCATCACCCAGTAGTTGAGCCCGAAGTACGTGAGCCCCATC
Source organism: Burkholderiaceae bacterium (assembly GCA_040003315.1). Taxonomy (GTDB): domain Bacteria; phylum Pseudomonadota; class Gammaproteobacteria; order Burkholderiales; family Burkholderiaceae_F; genus JACCZX01. Next base: position 13,805 of record JBDUCU010000010.1, read on the forward strand.
CAGGCGAAAACCGCGCCCATCATGTAGAGAGCGCCGTGCGCAAAATTAATGACGTTCAGCAACCCGAAGATTACCGCCAGCCCGAGCGACAGCATCGCGTAAAACGAGCCGTTGACCAGGCCCAGCAGGAGCTGGCTCAGCAAAGCCGGCACAGGAATGCCAAAGATTTCCATCAAGGAACGCCGGGCGACATGCGTCGCCCGCCATCGTTAAGTCTACTTCTTAGTGATCAGCGAGCACTTCGATTCCGCGAGCGACTGATACGCCTGTTCACCGGGGATTGTCTGTGCAACCTTGAAGTAGTCCCACGGCTCCTTTGATTCGGCCGGTGTCTTTACCTGCATCAGGTACATCTCGTGGATCATGCGGCCGTCGGCACGGATGTAGCCGCCCTTGGCAAAGATGTCGTTGATCTTCTGCTTCTTCAACTGCGCCATGACCTTGTCGGCGTCGTCGGTACCGGCGGCCTTGACCGCCATCAGATACTGGGTCACCGCCGAGTAATCGCCCGCCTGAAGCATCGAGGGCATGCGTTTCATCTTTTCGAAGAAGCGGCGCGACCATGCGCGCGACTCGGGCGACTGGTTCCAGTACCAACCGGTGGTCAGGTACATGTTCTGCGTCGTCGGCAGGCCTAGCGAATGGATATCGTTGATGAACATCAGCAGGCCGGCGAGCTTCATGTTCTTCGTGACACCGAATTCGTTGGCAGCCTTGATCGAATTGATCGTGTCGCCCCCCGCGTTGGCCAACCCGAGAATCTGCGCCTTGCTGTTTTGGGCCTGCAGCATGAACGATGAGAAGTCAGACGCACTCAGCGGATGGCGCACGGCGCCGACCACCGTGCCGCCGTTGGCCTTGACAACGTCGCCGGTGTCTTTTTCCAGCGAATGGCCAAAAGCGTAATCGGACGTCAGAAAGAACCAGCTCTTGCCGCCGTTCTTGACGACCGCTCCGCCGGTTCCCTTGGCGAGTGCGATCGTGTCGTACGCGTAGTGCACGGTGTAGGGCGAGCAGTCTTCGTTGGTCAGCCGCGAGCTCGCAGCGCCGATCGAGATGTACGGCCTTTTCTTCTCGGCGGCCACCTTCGCACTCGCCAAGGCCGTACCGGAATTGGTGCCGCCGATGATCACATCCGCGCCACCCTGATCAATCCACTCGCGCACCTTTGCCGACGCGATATCCGCCTTGTTTTGATGATCCGCAGATATCAGCTCGATTTTCTTGCCCGGAAATTCCTTTTGCATGTCTGCGATGGCCATCCGGATCGCTTCGACGCCGCCCGCACCGTCGATGTCCGAGTACAGCGACGACATATCGGTAATAAAGCCGATGGTGATCTTGTCACCGGAAAGCGTCTGCGCGCCGGCCGTCGACACCCCGAAGGCCAGGCCGCACGCTGCAAAAAACGCGGCACATATCTTATTCAATCTCATTGCTTCTCCCTGTTGCATTTCCCGAGTGAACGTTATTGATCAAACCCCAAGAAGCTCGTGCAGCGTCGCTTCCTTCGCACGCAGCTGCGACGCCGCGAACGATTCGACGATTGTCCCGTGCTCCATCACGTAAAAACGGTCTGCCAGCGGCGCCGCAAAGCGGAAGTTCTGCTCGACCATCACGATCGTGTAGCCCCTCGCTTTTAGCGTGCGAATCATCTCGGCCAGCTTGTTGACGATTACCGGGGCTAAACCCTCTGAAATCTCATCGAGCAACAACAGGTGCGCGCCGGTGCGCAGTATGCGCGCCACCGCCAGCATTTGCTGCTCTCCTCCCGACAACCGAGAGCCCTGAGATTTCGCGCGTTCCTTCAGGTTCGGGAACATCACGTAGATCTCATCAACGCTCATGCCCTTATTGACTCCAACCGCCACGCGCGGAGGCAACATAAGGTTCTCCTCGCAAGAGAGGCTGGAAAAGATCCCCCGCTCCTCGGGGCAGTAGCCGATTCCTAGATGCGCGATTCGGTACGTCGCCAAGCCAATGGTCTCGTTCCCGTCAACTTGGATGGAGCCTTTGCGCGTACCGGTCAAGCCCAAAATGGAGCGCATCGTCGTCGTGCGACCCGCCCCATTGCGCCCCAGCAGGGTTACTACTTCGCCCTTGCCGACGCTCAGGTCCACGCCGTGCAAGATGTGCGACTCGCCATACCACGCGTGCAAATTCTTGATCTCGATCGCGGCCGTCATCAGTGCCCGATGCCTTCCAGCTGCGCTTCGGCGGTGCCCATGTAAGCCTCTTTGACGCCGGGATCGTTCGACACGTGCTCGTACGGGCCTTCGGCCAGCACCGCCCCGCGGGCGAGGACCGTGATCTGGTCCGAGATGCCGGAAACCACATTCATATTGTGTTCAACCATCAGCACCGTGCGGCCGACAGCGACGCGCTTGATCAACTCGGTGACGCGTGCGACGTCTTCGTGACCCATGCCCTGTGTCGGCTCGTCGAGCAGCATCAACTCCGGCTCGGTGGCAAGCGTGGTGGCGATCTCAAGCGCGCGCTTGCGGCCGTAGGGAAGAGAAACCGTCAGAAGATTCGCGAAGGAGACGAGGTCGACCTGATCGAGCAAGGCCAACGCGCGCGCATTCATCGAATCCAGCACTCGCTCGCTGCGCCAGAACTGGAACGAAAGATCGGTCGCGCGTTGCAACGCGACGCGCACGTTTTCCAACACGGTCAGGTAGGGGAAAACGGACGAGATCTGAAAGGAGCGGACGATGCCACGGCGCGCGATGTGTTGGGGCGCGTCACGGGTGATATCGCTCCCGTTAAACAGAATCTGGCCGCGGGTCGGCGTTAAAAACTTCGTCAATAAGTTGAAGCACGTGGTCTTGCCCGCACCATTGGGCCCGATCAACGCATGGATCGTGCCTCGCCGGATGTTTAGGTTGACGTCGTTGACTGCAATGAAACCCTTGAATTCCTTGGTCAATCCACGGGTTTCGAGAATGGTTTCGGTGTGGCTCACGGGACGGCAAGTATCTTCAAAAAGCACAGGGGCTGCAAGGCGGGCGATCCCGCGTTCGTTCCAAGGGCCTCGCACTGCACCGCCGTCGACAGACGCGCTTGAGCCAACGTCTAGGTATCGTTCAGCCCGCGCTCGAAACTCTGCCTAATAGCTGAGAACTCGTCGGGCATCCGAGGTCGAAGCTTGCCGAAGAGCTCGTCGTGCTGCGCGAGCTCCTCGCGCCACTGATCAACCTGAATCGACGTAATCTGCTCGAACTTTGGCCGTGGAAAATCAAATCCGTCCCAATTCATATCCTCGTATCGCGGGGAAACGCCAAGCGCGTGCTCCACTCCGACTGCTTGGCCGTCGACACGATCGATAATCCATTTCAGCACGCGCATGTTTTCGGCGAACCCGGGCCATACGAACTTGCCGCTTTGATCGGTACGAAACCAGTTGACCGTAAAAATCTTCGGAGGCGCAACGCCTGCGGCAGCGAGCTTCGCGCCGAGAGCCAGCCAGTGGCCAAAATAGTCGCCCATGTGATAACCGCAAAACGGCAGCATTGCGAACGGATCACGTCGCAGCACGCCCTGCGCCCCGGCCTGCGCCGCAGTGGTCTCCGAGCCCATGGTCGCCGCCATGTACACCCCCTCGGCCCAGCTGCGAGCCTCGGTGACCAGCGGAACCGTGGTCGAGCGGCGACCGCCGAACAAAAACGCATCGAGCGGCACGCCCCTCGGATTGTCCCAATCGTCATCGATGACCGGGCACTGCGCTGCGGCAACGGTGAACCGCGCGTTCGGGTGTGCGGCCTTGCGCCCCGCTTTGCCGTCGGCGGGAGTCCAGTCTTTGCCCTGCCAGTTGCACAAATGCGCCGGCGCAGGCCCCATGCCCTCCCACCAGACGTCATGGTCATCGGTCAGCGCGACGTTGGTGAAAATTACGTCCTCGCGCAAGGTGGCCATCGCGTTGCGATTCGTCGTTTCCGACGTCCCGGGGGCGACGCCGAAGAATCCCGCCTCGGGATTGATTGCGTACAACCGCCCATCGCTGCCAGGCTTGATCCACGCAATGTCTTCTCCAATGGTGGTCACGGTCCAGCCAGAAAATGCCGGCGGCGGAATCAGCATCGCAAAATTCGTCTTGCCACAGGCCGACGGAAATGCTGCCGCAATGTGATATTTCCTTCCAGCGGGTGACGTCACGCCGAGAATCAACATGTGCTCGGCAAGCCATCCAAGGCCGTCATCCTGCGCGGCGTCGCGCGCCATCGACGAAGCGATGCGCAGCGCCAGGCACTTCTTGCCAAGCAACGCGTTGCCTCCATAGCCGGATCCGAATGACCAGATCTCGCGCGTCTGCGGGAAATGAACGATGTACTTGGTCGGGTTGCACGGCCAGGGCACGTCTTTCACGGCGCGCCGGTCGCTATTGATAAGCGGCTTGCCGACTGAGTGCACGCAGGGGACGAAGTCCCCATCCGCCCCGAGCGCGTCGACGACCGCACGGCCCATGCGGGTCATGATGCGCATGTTGACGACGACGTAAGCGCTGTCGGAGATTTCAACTCCGATTTGAGAGATAGGGCTTCCCAGAGGACCCATCGAAAACGGGATCACGTACATCGTGCGTCCGCGCATCGAGTTGGCGAAGAGCTCGTTCAATGTTTCGCGCATCGCCGCCGGTGCTATCCAGTTGTTCGTGGGGCCGGCGTCATCGCGAGATTCGCTGCAGATGAACGTGCGATCCTCGACCCGAGCGACGTCCAGCGGATCGGACCGTGCAAGGAAGCTTCCCGGACGCTTGGCCGGGTTCAGCCGGTGAAACGTGCCCGCCGCAACGAGTTCATCGCAGAGCCGGTCGTATTCCTGCTGCGAACCGTCGCACCAGACCACCCGGTCGGGCTGCGTTAGCCGCGTAATCTCGTCGACCCAGGATTTGAGCTTCTTATTCTTCACATAGGGGGGAGCGGCTACCGCTCCGGCGAGCACAGCGCTCATGACTGCCTCCATAATGGTCGCCTCGTCGTGCGCGAAGCTCGACCCTATTGCAAACGCCGAGCCAGGGATTCTAGCGGCCCGGCCGTGTCCGGTGGTGCCGCAGTGCGGAAGCGACCCGCTCGGGTTCCCAAGCAAAAAAAAGGGCCCGCGGCGCGGGCCCGGTGTCTCTGATACTGGCGTCAAGCGACGATGTCGATCTCGACTGCCTGCGGGCCCTTTTGACCCTGTTGCACTTGATACTCGACCTTCTGGTTCTCGGCCAAGGTGCGGAACCCTTTGGCCTTGATGCCGCTGTAGTGGGCAAAAAGGTCGGCGCCCCCATCGTCGGGCTTGATGAACCCGAAACCCTTGCTTTCATTGAACCACTTCACTGTGCCTGTCGGCATTTAATTCTCCGAGGAACCACGGGAAGCGCCCGTGACGCGCAAGCGAAGGCTTTAAGGATCTGCAGAGGGACCACGGAGGTCTGTGACAGGAAGGACTTGGTTGATGATGCTCTGGCAGCCTTCGAAAAAAAGCAGCCGGCGATGTCTTCCGCGTTCATCGTACGAACAAGTGCAGTAAGTCCTAGAGCGATAGTCGAGTGCAATTTCACGCTACACCAGCGTTTGCAAAAAAGCTAGCGTAACCGGCCCGCCCAATTACAGGCTCCAAGGACGCCCGAGATCGGCGGGCAGCAATGAGTACTGCGCCGCATCAAAGCGCGCCTCGCCCTGCACGATTCCGTGCCGCATCACTCCCTCGAAGCTCGCGCCGGCCCGCTCCGCGGCGCTCCGGCTTGATCGATTATCTATTCGAATACGGATCGATGCTCGAGCCAGTTTGAGTTCGTTAAACGCGAAGGCGGCGATGGCGCGAATGGCAGTACTGGCGACGCCGCGACTGCGCGCGCTGGCGCGCACCCAATATCCAAGCTCGGCTTCACGCTTGCCGTACAGCAATACATCGTGCAAACCCGCGCCGCCCAGCAGCGCACCGTCGTTTTTGTTCCGGATCAACATCGGAAACGCCGTCTTGTTGCTCCACATCCGGTCGGCGGTCTCAAACCAGCGCTCAACATCGGCTGCACCATATTCGGCATGGCACCAGGGCATCCAACGCATCAAGGTTGATTTAGATTCGAGAACGGCCTGCAGAAACTCGTCAGCGTTGGCTCCGGCGGCCTGCACCAGCGGTGTCAATTGGAGTTCGGGCGTCGCTTTCGTATCCGATGAATGCCTAGCGCGAACCATGCGATCCCGTCCATTTTCGCCAGCACCGATACATTGCGCCAACGGTAAGCAGTAACGCAAGCAAACGAACCGTATGAAAAGCAGTGACAATCGGCACGCCCAGCCGTAGCGCCTGCGCCGTCAGCGCCATCTCGCCGATCCCTCCCGGCGTGGTCGCAATGACCGCCGTCGGCCACGGTAACCCCGAGCCGCGCGCAAGCACCGCGCTGAATGCCGCCGCCAACACCATGTAAAGAAGGCTGATGGTGGCCACGGCCGACAAGAACCGCGGCGCGGCGCGAAAGAATTCGGGCGTGAACCGCGAGCCGAGCGATACGCCGATCAACAGCTGGCCGGCGTTGATGACGACGACGGGCACCATCGAGAAACTGTTGCCGCTAGCGGTAATGATCGCGGCCGCCAACAACGGGCCGATCATCCAGCTGTTCGGAGACTTAAGACGCTCCATCACCGCCGCAGCGCCCGCCGTGATCGCCATCAGCACCAGGAATCCGGGCCATGAAAACGACTTTGCCAACGGCGTGTAGGGATCGAGCCCATGGACATCGAGCGCATTGAACGCAAACGGCACGATCAGCACGACCAACATGATCCGCAATGCATGCGCGGCGGCGACCTTGTCGACCTGCCCAGCATTGCGTTGCGCCTGCGCCGCCATTTCGGACGCTCCACCAATTGCCATCGCGAAAAACGATGTTGGCGCATCTGTGGCGACTGCCTTGGTTAGCAGCCAGCAGCCGAGCCAGCCAAGCACGATCGAGAAGATCACCGCCAGTGCGATCCATGGCGACAGGCGCACGATTTCACGAACGACATCGGGTGAAAAGTACAGACCCAGTGCAGCGCCGATCGCCCACTGGCCCAATTGCCGCGCCATCGGTGGCTCGGCGAGCTTCCCGTTGGCCATGCACACGGCGGCCACCGCAACCAATGGACCAATCAGCCAAGGCAGTGGCGTCGCGAGGTAGACGCAAACGGTCGCTCCAACCAGGGCGACGAGCAACGCCACCGCTGAGCGCAGCAAAGAAAACGCCGCGCGGGGCGCGGCGTCGGGCGATTCAATGGGCGGCTCAGGATCGTTCACGTCGCCGGCGCCACATACGCAAGGCAAACGGCACCACGATCAAAGCGGCGGTCGATGCGAGCGATGCCAACCAGCCCCAGCAACAATCCGATGCACAGCGTCGGCAAACCGCGCACGGTCGAGCTGCCGAGCACCGCAGAAACCGTAACGAACGCGAACACCATCAACGCAAATAATCAGCCGGATTGAAATGCAGCGCGAGCTCGACCACCACCGGCGCCAGCATCGTCAGACGCTCCGGGCTCGATCAGGAGCGCGGCGTTGCAGGAAAGACCCAGAAATCCTCCGTTGGCAACTGGAGAAAGCACTCGCGATTTGCGGTTGGGACGCTTCCATAACAGCGCAGCCGCAAATCACCGAGCTTGAATAGATTCTCCTTGTGATCGCCGAGGAACATGTGCGTGACCAGCTCGGCTTTCACACAATCTGCTGCTGCGCTCGACGCAATTCGCGTGCGCTCCAGGCGGATAACGCCGGTTGCCGCATCGCCCACCGCGAGTGTGCCGCGGCCCGCGCCCCACAACCGCCAGCCATCGCCTGCGAGAAGCGCGCGGCCATTGGCCATTTGCGCGATCTGGCCTGGCAGATGGTTGTTGCTGCCCATGAACTCCGCAGTGAATTGCGTCTGCGGCCGGTTGTACATGTCCTCAGGCGTGCCCTGTTGCTCGATCTTGCCGAAATTGAGCAGCAAGATCTTGTCCGACATCGCCATCGCTTCGGTCTGGTCGTGCGTCACGACCAGGGCCGAGAGCCCCAGGCTGACGATCAGCTCGCGCAGCCAGGCTCGTGCCTCTTCACGCAGCTTGGCGTCGAGGTTGGACAAGGGCTCATCCATCAGCACGACCGGCGGGTTGTACACAAGCGCGCGTGCGATCGCGACGCGTTGCTGTTGTCCACCGGACAGCTGATGCGGCAAACGCTTCGCCAGCGCGCCCAAGCCGAGGTTGGTCAACGCCTGCGTGACGCGCTGCTCGATCTCGCTTGCCGTCATATCGCGCAACCTCAGCCCATAGGCGACATTCTCGAACACCGTCCGATGCGGCCATAACGCGTACGACTGGAACACCAGCCCGAGGTTGCGCTTCTCTACGGGCATGTCGACGCCGGCATCGCTATCGAAGAGCACCGCGTCCCCGATTGCAATCTTTCCCCGGCTCGGCTGTTCGAGTCCGGCGACCGACCGCAACACGGTCGTCTTGCCGCTTCCGGATGCGCCGAGCAATGCGACGACTTCGCCCGGATTGAGCGTCATCGAAACGCCCTTCAAGATTGGATTGTCACCGTACTGCAGGTGAAGATCCTCGACGACCAGCTTGCTCACCGACTTCGGGGTTAACTTATTCATGGAGACGCACCCCGAAACGCAGCGCAACGGCAAGGCCCACCGCAACCAGCCCGATGTTGATCAGCGACAGCGCCGCAACCTGATCGATCGCGCCGGCGCCCCACAAGGAAACGAGCATGGAACCGATCACCTCGGTCCCCTGGCCGAGCAAGTACACGCCGGTCGAGTACTCGCGCTCGAAAATCATGAACACCAGCAGCCAGCTCGCCAGCAGACCAAAGCGCACCAGCGGAATCGTTACCTGGCGCAGGACCTGCGCGTTGGATGCGCCGACGGTGCGCGCGGACTCCTCGAGTTCAGGCCCAATCTGCAAAAGCGCGCCCGATATCAGACGCAGCCCGTACGCAAGCCAAACGACGGTGTACGCAAGCCACACCGAAAAAATCGTATTACGCAGCTCCTTCAGGCCCGGTACGAACAGAAAGATCCACAGGAACGCGAGGCCGGCGAGCAGCCCCGGCATTGCGCGCGGCAGCAGCACCAGGTAATCGAGCACCTTGGCGACGCCGCCGTGCTGTCGATGGCCGGCGAGGCCGATGGCGAGATAGCACGCGACCGCCAGCCCGCCGCCGACCGTTCCAATGAGGAAGGTATTGACGATGGCGCGCACCTGGTCCGACTGGTCGAAAACCTGGCGGAAGTTGGCGAGCGTCAGCACGTCGGCAAGCTTGATGCCCTCGCCCCATTGCTCGACAAAAGCGCGCAGTGCGATGCCCGAGATCGGCACGACTATCGTGAAAGCCAGCCACAGCGCGACGATTCCGAGCGCGACCCACTTCCAACCTCCCAGCGGCAAGAGCTTCTGCCGTGTCGCTTTCCCCTTGACTGAAACGTACTTGCCGGCGGTCTTGAGCAGCCACCGCTGCAGAAGCACCAGCGGGAAAGTGATCGCAACGATGCACACCGCCACCGCCGCCATCAAATGGTACGAAGGCGTACCCAGCTTGTTGGTGAGTTTGTAGAGATAGGTCGACAGCACCAAGTGCCCTTCCGGGTCGCCTAAGACCAGCGGCAACCCGAACAGCTCGAAGCCTAGGAAGAAAACCAGCACTGCCGCGTAGAAAAGCGCCGGCGCGGTCATTGGCAGACTCACGTTCAGCGCGACACGCAGCGGGTTCGCGCCAACCACGCGCGCGGCCTCCTCCACGTCCGACCCCAGGCTCTTCAACGCCGCCGACGAGTACAGATAGACGTGCGGCACATGCGTCAGGCCGGCGATCACCGCGATGCTCGTCAGGGAGTAGATGTTCCATGGCACGCCGCCGACGAGCGCGCTCGCCCACGTCGAATAGAACCCGACGGGTCCCATCGCGACCACGTAACCGAACGCCAGAACCATCGGTGAAATAAAAACGGGGACGAGGACCATCACCTCGATCGCGCGCTGTGCGGGCAGATCTGTGCGGGTAAGCAGAAATGCGAGCGCGGCGCCGAGCGGCAGAGCAATCAGCACCATTCCGGCGGCGATGACGGCCGAGTTGAAAAGAGACTTCCAGAAATCCGGGTCGTCGAAAATGAATCGATACGCGTCGAAACTTGCGTGTTTCGCCGGGTTGAAGAATGGAGCGTTGAGAAAGCTTTGCCAGAAAATAAGCGAGAGTGGCGTAAGGATCACCAATGCCGTGATAGCGACAACTGAAACCCGCGGAAGGGTAAAGCTGCGGGAAGTCATTGGAGTTCGGCGTACGCAAACTCAATTCGTCGCGGTGGACCCCGGATCGAACCTGCCGCTGAATCCGGGCTATATCAAACAATCATTTCCGAGCAAGTCCCGCCTGCCACTGCTTCAGGAATGCCAGCCGCTTGGTCTGATCGAGTCCGAGCAAAAGGTCGTCGCTAACCGCAATCGGCTTTACCGCGGTACCCAGCTCTTTGGCAAAGCCTGCCCCCGAACTCTTTCCGCTCATGTCGGTGCGCACGGAATACAACTCGGCTTGCTCCGCGGTGATTGTTTGTCCGCGCTTGGACAGCAGGTAATCCAGCCAGAGCCGGCCTGCGTTCGGGTTCTTTGCGTTCTTCGAAACGAACACCAGCCGCGACAGCACAAGGTTGTAGTCGCTGGTGAACGCAACCCCGATCGACGGGTCTTTCTTGGCTCGTGTCAATGCATACGACCCGAGTACGTTGTAGGCCATCAGGTTCTCCCCCGATGACACGCGCTCCAGCATGGTGCCCGTGGACGATTGCACTTTTAGGCTACGTTCGCCGAGCGCTTTGACCAGGTCCCAGAACTTCGGATACAGCTTCGCGTCCTGATTCACCAGCATAAATCCCACCCCGGATTTCTCGGGGTCGTAGGAGGTCACCTTGTTCTGGTATTTGTCGCCCTTGGCGGTGAGCAATTTGAGCAGATCGTCGTGCGTCTTGGGCACGTCTTCCGCCGGAACCAGCCGCTTGTTGTAGACGATCGCGATCGGCTCGAAGGTCGTCGCATAGATTGTGTCCTTCCAGAGCCCCCAACCAGGCAGCGCTGCGGCCTCGGGCGACTTATAGACCGCGGCCGCGCCGTCGGCGACGAGCTTCATCTGCAAGTCCATCGAAGAACTCCACACCGCGTCGGCCGACGTCGCATTGGCGGCGTTCTCGCTGATGAACCGGTTATAGACCTCGGTGGAGTTCAGGTCCGTGTATTCGACCTTCACCCCCGGAAACGCCGCCTCGAAATCCTTGATCAATGGCGTCACGAGCTTGGCGTCGGTGGTCGAATAGACGACGACCTTGCCCTCCTTCTTGGCGCCGTCGACGATCGCCTTGTACTCAGCCGGATAACCAGCAGGTACTTGCGCCTGCGCCACAGCGACGCCGATCAAAAACGAAACAAGTACCGTCGCGATGCGACCGATGCCATACATAGAAACCTTCCTCCTCGCGTTATTGCAATTCCCGCGAGCGCATAAAGCAGCGACCGCATTCCATGACCACGGACTGACCAATCGGTTGGCAGCCGCCGCAATCCTACGCGTCGGGGACGCTCGCTGGCAAGGAAGCCCAGCTATCCGCAACGTGATGCGCTTTCGGCTCAACGATGCGAGAAGACCTTGTCGATCAGGTGAGACTGGTCGAGGACGAGGCTGATAATGGGCACTCGGTGCGGCCGTTACCCCGCACGCAACGCGTCGACGATTTTCATGCGGCTCGCTTTGATCGCCGGCAGGAAACCCCCGACGAAGCCCATCAATAGCGAGAACGCCAGTGCGGAAACGACGATGCGTGGCGTCAGCGTGAATGCAAAAGCCAGTTCGGAAAACGATTGAAAATTTGTGGTCGACACCGTAATTGCAGTCAGGAAGCTCGCAGTCACGAGTCCGACCACGCCCCCCACCAACGACAGCAGCAACGACTCGACCAAGAACGCAAGCAGGATCGACCCGCGCTGGAAGCCCAACGCGCGCAGTGTGCCGATTTCGGCCGTCCGCGTGGCCACCGCGGCGTACATCGTGATCGTCGCGCCGATCATCGCGCCAAGCGAAAAAATAACCGACAGCGCCATGCCGAGCAACGTGATGAAGTTCGATAGCGAGGACGATTGGTCGGCGTAAAACTGCGCTTCGGGTTTGATGTCGACCTTCAGTCGCGGATCATCGTCGAGCCTTGCCTTGAGCGCTGCGAACGCGTCGGGGCCGGTGGTCTTCGCAATGACCGATGAGTAGGTGACGCGGCGAAACGCCTGCATCATTTGTTCAACGTCACCCCATATTTCGGAGTCGAATGCGGTCTTGCCGGCGTTGAAGACGCCCACCACGGTCCATCCGCGACCGGCAAACGACAACTGCTGTCCGAGTTCCACCCCCGCGAAGCCTTTCGCCACCGACTTGCCGACGATGATCTCCGACGAGCCCGGCCGAAACAGGCGACCCTGCTCGATATGGACTTGCGGCCGCAGGACCTTGCCCATCTCCGGCAGCCCGCGCACGACAACGTTGCTGCGCTTAGTCACGTTGTCGATCTTGGGCAGTGAATTCAACACGACCACTTCCTTCGATACCAGCGATCGGCCGTCGGCATCGCGCGCCACTTCGGGCGCTGTCTCGACCAGTGCCGCCTGATCGCGCGACACACCGCTCTGCACTTCGGTCTGGCTCCCTTGGCGAATCACCACCACGTTATCGGGCGAGCCGGTTGCCACCAGCGTCGCTTTCAGCCCGGCGTCAAGCATCAGCACAGCCGCGAAAACAAAAACCACCAGCGCCATCCCGCCCGCGGTCAGAATCGTGGTGAGCTTGCGCACCCACAGGTTGCGTGCGATGTAATTGGCCGGGATCTTCAACGTCGAGTCTCAGGCGACATGCCGCAAGCCATCGACGATCTTCACGTGCGCGGCGCGCAGCGCCGGGATGATGCCGGCGACCAACCCGACAGCCAGGGCACAGGCCGCCTGCAGATAAAACGTCTGGGCCACCAATGGCATCTTCGCGAACACGCTGATGGTCGCCGCATGAAAGCCCTGCACGACGAACGGCGTCAGCAACATGCCGAGGCCGCCTCCCAGCGCCGCCAGCAAGAACGCTTCGCCGATGATCATCGCTGCGACGGCGCCAGGTTTGAATCCGAGCGCCTTCAATGTGGCGTACTCCGACAGTCGCTCACGCGCGGTCATTGCCATCGTGTTGGCGGCCACCGCCATGATGATCAGAATCACAACGTAACTCACGCCTTCGATCGCGACCACGATCGTCTCCACCATGGCCACGAAGCTGAGGGTGAATGCCTTTTCGGTTTCAGTCAGCGTTTCGGCCAGCGAGTTCTTGAATTCGGCGTCGATCGCGCGCGAGATATCGGGCGCAGCCTGCCCCTCGTTGATCCCGACCACGAAAACGCCCGCAAAGTCGCCGCGTCTGGGAGCGAGCTTCTTGATCTGCTCGTTCAGGTAGTCGTAGTGAAAATACATCTGGCGCGTGATCGTTGTTTCATCTTTTGCGTCGTAAACGGCGCGCACGACGAATTCCCAGGCGCCCGGATAAATTCCGCTCTTCAGCGGAATCGTGTCCCCGATCTTGAAACCATAAAGATCAGCGAGCTGCCGCCCGACGACCGCACCGCGTCGATCGCGCAGAAATTCCTGATACTGCTGAGGCTCGAACACGAACTCCGGGTACATCGGAAAGAATGTCGGTGCGTCGACCGCGAATTGCGCAAAGAAATTTTTCGGGTCTTTGTACACGCCGCCAAACCAGTTCGAGACCGATACTGACGTCACCCCCGGAATTGCGCGGATCTTTTCGCGGTAGTACACCGGCATTGCAAACGTCAGCGAGATCGCGTTGCGCGTGATCAGCCGCGTGGCCGATGCAGCGTCGGCGCCGACGTACCAGGCGCGCACCACCGTCTGCAGCAGGCCGAACGCCAGAATCGCGATGACCAGACCGACAATCGTCAGCGCCGAGCGCAGCTTGGCGCGGAACACGTTGCGGAAAACGAACTTTAGAAAGAACATCAGTGCGTCGGAGCAGTGTCGGTGAGTTGCCCCTTGTCCAGATAGATCAAATGATGCGCGGCCTCAGCTGCGCGCGGATCATGCGTCACCATCACGATCGTCTTGCCGAGCTCGATGTTGAGCCGATCAAGCAGCTTCAGGATGTCGGCCGCCGACTGCCGATCGAGATCACCGGTCGGCTCGTCGGCAATGATCAGCAAAGGGTCGGTGACCAGCGCGCGCGCAATGGCAACGCGCTGCTGCTGGCCGCCCGATAATTCGTTCGGATAGTGCTTGACCCGATCGGACAATCCGACCATTGCCAGCAGCAGCTCGACCCGCTCGCGCCGCTCGCTGCGTGACAATGAAGTGAGCTGCAGCGGCAGCTCGACATTTTCGAATGCGGTCAGTACCGGCATCAGGTTGTAGAACTGAAACACGAATCCGACCGTACGCGCGCGCCAGTCGGCCAGCTCGGTGTCGCTGAATTGAGTGATGTCCTCGCCAGCAACCTGCAGCCGCCCATCATCAGGCTTGTCGATGCCTGCGACCAAGTTGAGCAGCGTGGTCTTGCCCGACCCCGAAGGCCCCATCAACGCGACGAAGTCGCCATCGCGGATCGTCAGATTGATGTCGGTCAAAACCGGCACCAGTTGATCGCCGCGCACGTAACCCTTCGACAGATGTTCGATCTCGACCAGCGCTCGCCGCTCGCGCAGCGCGTCTTCGCGCGGCTCAGCGCGCGTCGTGGACGTGGGCGCGCCCACGCTACTTCTTAGCCGCAGTGACGTGTGCGCCATCGGCCATGCGTTCTCCCGGCGTCAATACGGCGCGGATGCCGGGGGCCAGGTCGACTCGCACCAGATCGCCGATCTTTGTACCGACGGTGACCGGAGCCAGCTTGACGCGATCGTCTTTGCCAACCACGAACACAACGTCCTTGCCATCGCGTTTGACGATTGCTTCCGGACGCAGCGCCGCCACCGGAGTCCGCTCGTCGGGCCGGACCGCGCGCGACAAGAACGCGGTCTTCGCGCTCATGTCGGGCAGCACTCGCGCGTCGCGCTCGACGAATTTCACCTTGACCAGCAACGTGGCCTTGCTACGGTCGACGGTCGGCACGACGCGGCTGACTTCTCCGGCCAACCGAAGATCGGGAAAGGCGTCGAGCTGAATTTCTGCCGGCTGGCCGACGCTGATCTTGCCGATCGCCGCTTCCGACACATCGGCTTCGACCTCGAGCGTTTCCATATCCGCCATCGTCACCACCGCGCCGGTCGTGCCCGCCGCTGACGAAAATGGGGTCACGATGTCACCCACGTTGGCGCTTTTGGTCAACACCATTCCCGCGAATGGCGCGCGGATCATCGTCTGGTCGTACGCCACCTCGGACGCTCTGAAGTTCGCCTGCGCAACTCCAATCTGCGCCTTTAACGTATCGATCGCTGCGAGCGACTTGTTGTAGCGGGCCTGGGCTGTGTCGAGCGCCGAACCCGCGATGAACTTCTGGCGTGCCAAATCCTGAGAACGCCTGTAGCCCGCGGCGGCATCTTCAAGTTCTGCCTGCCCCTGCGCCAGATTGGCGCGCGCCACCTGCACCTGGGCCGCCGCCTGCTCTCTTTGCGCGGCGACGTCACGGTTTTCCAGCCGCGCAATGATGTCGCCCTCCTTGACCCGCTGGCCTTCCTGCACGCCGAGCCACTCGAGGCGACCGGTGCCCTTGGACGACACCGACGCGCGGCGGGCGGCCACCACGCGACCCGTCGCATTCAGAACCGAAATCGACGTCGACGGATACGTGGCCGCGACGGTGACAATCTCGACTGCCTGCGGTGCGTTGCGGCGGCCAACGACCCAAGCGACCGCGGCCACGACGATGATCGCGATCGCCCAGAACCACCACCGTTTCCAAAATGGGCGGCGGCGACGTGTCGACGGCGCGGTACGGTCGATCGCCAAACGCGAAAGTGACGGCTCGCCGGGGGCTGGTCGGTCAGACATTGAAGTTAAAAATGAACTTCCAGGCTGCTGTTTCAAAGTGAGCGCTGCATCCTAAAGCAACGACGGCCAGGGCCTTGTCGACTGGCGGCGCAGCGCAGACGACTGGCGAAAAAAACCGCCGTAAGAACGGCGGTTCTTCTAAAGAGAGGCGCGCGATTAATTCGGAATCTGCACGGTGTTGCTCGAGGTATTGAAATTGATAGCGTCGCCGGCTGCGGGCGCCAGCGAGATCGGCGGCAGATTCGCGGTCGTGATCGCGGGCGCCGCACCGGGCGTTCCGCCGCGCGGCGTCGTCCGCACCACTTGCGAAGGCGGCAGCGCTGCACCGGTGCGCAGATGGTTCCACATCAGGTTAAGCGCCTGATTGTCGTAGTAATGCATCGGAATAAAGCGCGTGTCGTAGCCAGGCAGTGATGCGCTGGCAATGAATGTTTCGAAGTGCTGCGCATTCAGGACTTCAACATAGGATAGGCGGCTCGCCGCGCCCTCGACGATCTTGTTGGTGCCGAAATATGGGCGCGACGTATGGTTCACCGGGATCAGTCCATCGGCGCGGCCATGAACAATGATCGCGGGCTTGCTGCGCAGATTGCCCGAAAGGCGCACTTCGCTGACACCGGTCTGCAAGGCAAGCGCACTTGCGCTTGATGTGGTCCACAACTGCCGCAGGCATTCCGCGCCAAGGAAAGCGAAGTTGGTGTCCGCCAAAAGATGGTTGATCGGTCCTCCGGACGCGTTGTTGTAGATCAGGTTGATGCCATTGGTGGGCGGCACGCCATTGCCGTTGGCGAACACCGTCAGCATCGGCGATACCGCTGCAGCAGCCGGCACGCCGCCGGCGTTGGTCGTCGCGAAACTGAACCCGCATAGGTTGTCAGCCACGCTTGCTCTCGAATACGCGTTCGCATAGGTCACTGCGACGGCAGGATCGGCAAAAGCAAATAGCGACGCGTGCAATAAGTCGGACTCGGGTTCCCAGCCCGCGGCGTGCAGGCGGGCGAGCGCATCGTTCGATTGCGAAGCGAAGTCGGGGCCTGCAACGTCGCCGTTCGCAGCCAGCGCACCACAGCGATTCTGCGCACTCGTCATTGAAACAAAGGCCAGCCCGGGCGACGCCGATACAGCCGGCGCGTAGGCAGCGCATGGCTGCAGCAAGTTCGCCAGCGATATGAAGTCGTAGAGGGGCCGGCCGATTGCGGTCGATGGATAGTTAACCCCTCCGCGCGCGACGATCAACCCCGCGGGCAGCATCGGATAGATGACCGGCTCGCCAACCACGACGCCGTCGATCAAACCGGTCGAATCGCCCTCGGCGGCGGAGATCGCGGCACCACCGCCGTTGGACACCGATGAAGCGATCACCAGCGTATTACTGGCCGCGAACTGACGCAGCTTCTCGCTGGTTCCCGGTACGAGCGGTGCGAACTGTTCGTTCATCGCCCATAGCGCGAATTCGATCGCCTGACGAGTGAACAACCCCCAGTCTTTTTCTGGATTGGCCTGTGAATGCGCATGCTTGAACGCATAGCGGAACGGGTTGGTCGATGTAAACGTGGTGCGTTGCGCGTCAGTGAGCGCGGCGGTGAAGTGGCTTGCATTGCCTGCCGTCGTCGCGTTGGCGGTCAATCCGTTGATCAGGGTGACCGTGTTCGTATCCAACTCGTGTGCGCCGTTGCCGGTGCCTTTGTCGGTGTAGGCCACCGCGCATCCGCGTTTGAGCCCCCATTCGCCGGCCGCCGACACCGCACCGTAAACCCCGCGCGAGCCCGATGATGTCGCCGTCACAATGCACGGCAATGCCTGATTGAACGTCGAAGGAATCTGGACCATCAAGGTCGCTGCCGCGCGCCCGTTGGCGCCGACGCTGTAAGCCAAATACTCGGTACCGCCGATTTTTCCCGCACCCGGCGTGGTGTTCGCAGTTCCGCCATCGACCGGCACATTAGGGCCGAACAGAACGCCGTAACCTCCGGCGGTGGTGAAATCGACCAACGCGCGGTAGTTGCTGTAGATCGCCCGGCGCCGCAATTCACTCGCGGTCGGTGTGGCCGACACCACGGGCAGCGTTGCGCTTTGCAGGCCGTCCCAACCCAGGCCAGCGGTCAGCAGATCATCGCTCGTGCCATCGTAGGTGGCGGTGGTGACGGTGCCGAGAAATGCCGGTCGCACGTTAGTCAATGCGGGAGCCGGCGAGTCGCCACCGTTGCTGCACGCCGCGAGTACGGATGCGGCAACCAGCGCGGCGAGAGGGCCGATGAGTCGGCCTCGCTGCGAACCGCGATAAGAACTGCGATTCATTTGCTATCTCCCCGGGATGCCGCCGCTAGCGGGCGCTATGGCCTACCGTACACCAGCGCAGCGTGCGCGGCAATTCGACGTGGTAAAGCAAGCGCGTGGGCCTCATTTTCCGATGCAGAAGCGGCTGAAGATCGCCCCGAGCAGATCGTCTGCCGACACCGCCCCCGTAATTTCCCCAATCGCATCGCCCGCCAGCCGCAACTCTTCCGCCAGCAGATCGAGCTCGCTATCGCCGCGACTCGCATACTGGGCCGCGAGTCCAAGGTGATCGCGGGCACGGGACAGCGCCTGCAGATGGCGCGCGCGCGCCATGATCAGCGATTCGCCGGACGTTTCGCGTTCCCATCCGCCGACTCGCTTCAGCTCGCCGCGCAAGAGCTCGATGCCCGCGCGAGTCTTGGCTGAGAGATAAACGTGCGTGCCTTCGACGCGCGCGGGGGCTCCGATCAGGTCGATCTTGTTGATCACCGTGATCAGCGGAACTGAGTGGCCGATGCGTTGATCAATCAGATTCATCACAGCCTCCGCGGCTGTCAGCGCCGCCGGCTGCGCTGCGTCGAGCAGGTGCAAAACGACGTCGGCGCGTTCGATCTCCGCCAGAGTACGCGCGATACCGAGCTTCTCTACTTCGTCGGTCGACTCGCGCAACCCGGCTGTATCGATAATATTCAGAGGGATGCCGTCGACGTCGATCGGCTGCGCGATGCGATCGCGCGTCGTCCCGGGGTGCGGCGTGACGATTGCGACGTCGGCACCGGCCAACGCGTTAAGCAGGCTCGACTTGCCGACGTTCGGCGCGCCAACCAGCACGACGTTCAGTCCGGTGCGCAGCAACTCCCCCTGGCGCGCCTGTTTGAGCAACTGGTCGAGATCGCTGCGAATTTCCGCCAGCCGCCCGGCGGCGTCGGACCGTTGCAGAAAGTCGAGCTCTTCTTCCGGAAAATCGAGCGTCGCTTCGACCAGCATGCGCAGTTCGACCAACGCCGCCGTCAACGTATCGGCGCGCCGCGAAAACTCTCCGGCGAGCGACCTGACCGCCGCGCGCGCGGCGATTTCGGTCGAGGCATCGATCAGGTCTGCGACCGCTTCGGCTTGCGCCAGGTCGAGTCGATCATTCAAGAAGGCCCGGCGAGTGAATTCACCCGGCTCTGCGATGCGCAGACGAATGGTTCGGCCTGCTTCCAAACAGCGATCGACCAGCATGCGCAGCACGACGGGGCCGCCGTGACCCTGCAGCTCGAGCACGTCTTCGCCGGTGTATGAATGCGGAGCCGGAAAATAAAGAGCGATGCCCCGGTCGATATCGCTGCCGTTATCGGCCAGAAAGCTGGCGAAGAGCGCGTGGCGCGGCGTCAAACCCGGTGCGCGGGGCCCCAGCAACTGCTCGATCACGGGTTCAAGCGCGGTACCAGAGACCCGAACGATCCCGATGCCACCGCGTCCCGGGCCGGTCGCGATCGCAACGATCGGATCATCAGCCGCGGTGTTGCTCATCGTATGCGGCAGTGTACGGTGCGATGAAACGACGCGGCACAATGCGGGCTCGACGCGTCCAAACGCTCGCACCGATGCCGCAGAACGATCCTCTACAACGATATGGCGCACCGCTCGCCAGCGTGCTGATCGCCTTCGTGCTGTCGGTTCTGATGGCAGCGATGGTCGCGGGTCAGATCGGCGAGGCGTATCAGACCCGGGCGCTGGTGTACGCGGGCTTCGTGCTCTGGGTTCTGACCGGTGCGGCTGCGATGTTTTTCATGCTGGCGCACCGCGGCGAGGCCTCGCGGCTTTCGGCTTCGCGCGTGCTGCTGTGGACCGCCACCATCTGGCTCTGGCCGATCTTCCTGCTTTTGGACCGTCGGCGAAGGGATCAGAACGGCTAACGCGCGCGCTTCGAATTCGCAATCTGTCGCGTCACGTACCACTGCTGCGCAATCGACAGAATGTTGTTGGTCAGCCAATACAGCACCAGGCCGGCCGGGAAGAAAAAGAACATCACGCCGAAGATCAGCGGCATCAACATCATCACCTTGGCCTGCACCGGGTCGGGCGGCGTCGGGTTCAGTTTGTATTGAATAAACATCGTCGCCATCATTAGCACCGGCAAGATGAACCATTGGTCGGGCGTCGCCAGATCCCGCACCCATAGCATCCACGGGGCGTTGCGCATCTCAACGCTCGCCAGCAGGACCCAGTAGAGCGAGATGAAAACCGGAATCTGCACCAGAATCGGCAAACAGCCGCCGAGCGGATTGATTTTTTCGGTCTTGTAAAGCTCCATCATCGCGACGTTCATCTTCTGGCGGTCGTCGCCGTATTGCTCGCGGATCTTCATCATTCGCGGCGTCACTTCCTTCATTTTGGCCATCGACTTGTAGCTGGCCGCCGACAGCGGATAAAACGCTGCCTTGATCAGCACCGTCAGCAGCACGATCGCCCAGCCCCAGTTGCCGACGATGCCGTGCAGGAATGAGAGCAGCCAGTAAATCGGCTTGGCCAGAAACGTCAGCCATCCGTAGTCGACTACAAGGTCAAGGCCGGGCGCGATCCTCGCCAGCGCTTGTTGATCCTGCGGCCCGACGTACAGCGTTGATTGTGAAGTGGCCGAAGCATTCGGCGCGATGGCGGGCAGCGCAAACTTGGTCCCGATGAAATACAGGTTGTCCTTGAACTTGTCGGCGTAATACTCGCGCACGGCCCCCTGCGGCGGCACCCACGCGCTGACGAAATAGTGCTGAATCATGCCGATCCAACCGCTGTCCGCGGCCTTCGGCAACGATGCCTTGTGTTTCTCAATATCGGAAAACGCGATCTTTCGAAACTTGTCCTGCTCGGTGAATACCGCGGCCCCCGTGTACACGTAATACAGCGACGACTCGCCGTCGGGCTTGTTTCCGTCGCGCATCAGCTGCAGATAGATCGTAGGCGACACGAGCTTGTCGCTCACATTGACGATCTGATGGCTGACCTCGACATCGTAGCGGCCGCGGTGGAATGTGAAAATCTTGCTGACCCTCACACCACCGCTTTCGGCTACGAATCGCAGATCGAGCTGGTCTTGGTCGGATCTCAACTGAGTGGGACCGTCGACAAACTTAAAGGGTGTCCGGTGATTGGGAAAATCGCCGCCGATGATTCCGCTCTGCGCCACGTACACCCGATGCGGTCCCACTTCGAACAGCACGGTCGTCGCGTTGGCGTCGTGCCGCTTACCGGTCACCAGGCCGACGAGTCCGCTCGCGGTCCAGTCCGGAGCAACCGGTTGCTGCAGCAGCTCGACCCTGGAAACGACAGCGCCCAGCGGATCGATCGATGCGCGGATCAGATCAGTCTCAACCACCACTGGCGGCGCACTACCCGCCGCGGGATCAGCATCGAGCGCGGCCGGAGCCGGAACTGCAGCTGGAGCAGACGCTTGCGGCACGGTTGTGGCACTCGGCAGACCGCTCGCGGCGCCTGGTGGCTGCGCGGCCGGCTGCACGACCGCCACTTTCGGTGCGGGCGCAGATCCGAATAGCGGCGCACGCCCGTTGTAGATCTGCCAGTTGTTCCACAACAGGAACAGCGAAAAACCGAATATGCCCAACAGGATCGTGCGCTGAATATCACTGCCCATCATTGAACTCGATCATAGGAGGAAGAAGGCGCCGAAGCACCGTTTGAACATTGCCAGCAGCGCCAACTGAATTGCTGCGGCACCAGATCAACGCCACCCGCGCTGTACGGGTGACAGCGGGCCAACCGCACAAGTGTCATCCAGACGCCGCGCAGCACTCCATGATCGTCAATCGCCTTTAGCGAATATTCTGAGCAGGTCGGCCAGTAACGGCAGCTGTGTCCCACCCATGGGGATAGCAGGTAGCGATAGCCGCGAATCAGTGCGAGAAAAATAGTCTTGATCACGTCCAGGTTAATTTCTTGTCTGCTTGGGGTCAATCAACCGGCTCGCCAGCTCGGTCAAGGCATGCTGTAACAAGGCGTCGACTTCTGCGCGTACCTGGCGCCGCCACTGCGCCATCGCAAGGGGTTGGCCCTGCGCGTCGATCAGCGGCGACTTCAGTTGCAAGGCAACGTCGATACGCACCGCTGCCGGCGCTGCGCAGCGCTCGAAGGCAGGGGCTCGATGTCGACAAGCCTCGCGCACGATTCGTTTGATCAACACACGGTCGACGGCCCTGCGTGCATTGCGTTTCCCCACCGTCACGCCAAAGCGGATCGAACCGGCGTTGCTGCCACCGCCGGCGGCGAGCGAGCGCCAAGTGCACGCCAGCGACATCAGCCGACGGCTCGCTCGAATCGATGCGTGCAGCGGCGCGCCTCGGATCGCGGCGTAGTCGGAAGCCGACTGAATGCGACGCGTCGAAGCAAACTGAAACATCCCTGCGGCAACATGGGGCGGTGAACCGGCGGCGACCATCGCCGCCAACCCTGTCAAATGATGAGTGTGCGCACGCGCTTTGGCGCCGGGCTCACACTCCGAGACGTTGCCGCCCCTTGGCACGACGCGCGGCAATCACCGCGCGACCACCCCGCGATCTCATGCGCACCAAAAAGCCGTGCGTGCGCGCACGCTTGACCTTGGACGGTTGATAAGTTCGTTTGGTGGCCATCACACTCTCTACTTTTCTGCTGGATCAGCGGTCGCCCGCCGGCGGCGTCCGGAGACATTGGCCGGCGCGACGAAGCGGAGCATTAGACGCGATCCGGCGATTTGCTGTCAAACCGCCTCGGAAGAGCGATTGGAAGTGAGTGTAGCCGCGGCGCAAACAGGTCTTGAGGTGCAACGATAATTTGCTTGCCCGCATTACGATTGCTGTGGATAACGTGCAGCGTCATGGGTAGAATCACAATTCACCCGCAGCGAACAAAACGCCGTGCACATCCGAGGAGACACGCGCCTATGAATTTATCAGCGACCGGGCGAAGGCAAGGCAACCATGTCGATATGCGCGTGGAGATTGCATACCGGCACTCAGCAGTTTCAAAGTGAAAACAAAAGCACGCGGGGCCGCTAAAGGAAATGATGCATCTATGGAATGACTGCTCGCGGCTGCTTGAAAGCGAGTTGACGCCTCAGCAATATTCTGCCTGGATCAAACCGCTTAGGGCGCTCGAGTTCGATGAATCAACAGGCACGTTGACCATCGGAGCGCCGAACCGGGTGAAACTCGATGCAATTCGTTCGCAGTTTTCCGAGCAGATTGTTGTAGCGGTTTCGCGCGTGATGCAACGGCCGGTGTCGATCGTGTTTGCGGTCGAAGGTGCCGGTCCGCTGGCGGCAGTCAGTAGGCCTTCAGTCAACGGTGCGACGACCGATACTCCGATCGAAGTCGATACCACCCGCTTCTCGGGGACCGCTGCGCCCGCCGCCAATGAGCCGCTGGAACGGGCCCGGCTCAATCCGAATCTGACGTTCGACACTTTCGTAACGGGCAAGGCAAACCAGCTCGCTCGAGCCGCGGCAATGCAAGTCGCCGAAAATCCCGGCGGCTCGTATAACCCGCTGTTCCTGTATGGCGGCGTCGGGCTTGGAAAGACTCATTTGACGCACGCCGTCGGTAATGCGGTACTGGAACGCGCGCGCGGAGCCAAGGTGCGGTACATCCACGCCGAGCAGTATGTCAGCGATGTGGTGCGTGCGTACCAGCGCAAGACGTTTGATGATTTCAAGCGTTATTACCATTCGCTCGATTTGTTGTTGATCGACGATATCCAGTTCTTCGCGGGAAAGGCGCGTACTCAAGAAGAGTTTTTCTACGCGTTCGAGGCACTGGTTGCGGGCCGCAAGCAAATCATCATCACCTGCGACACGTACCCGAAAGAGCTAAAGGATATGGAAGATCGACTGGTGTCGCGTTTCACTTCGGGTCTGACGGTTGCAATCGAGCCGCCGGAGCTTGAAATGCGAGTCGCGATCCTGCTGAAAAAGGCCGAAGTCGAAGGTGTGCAATTGAAGGAAGAGGTTGCTTTTTTCATTGCCAAGAATCTGCGAAGCAATGTGCGCGAACTGGAAGGCGCTTTGCGCAAGGTCATGGCGTACTCGTCGTTTCACGGAAGAGTGATGACCATCGACGTTGCGCGCGAGGCGCTAAAGGATCTGCTGTCGGCGTCGACCGCACAGGTTACGGTGGAGCTGATCCAGAAAACGGTAGCCGACTACTACAAGATCAAGGTTGCCGACATGTACAGCAAGCGTCGCCCCACCGCGATCGCGTTTCCGCGGCAGGTTGCGATGTACTTGGCGAAGGAGCTGACGCAGAAGAGTCTGCCCGAGATCGGCGAGCTTTTTGGTGGACGGGATCACACGACGGTGCTTCATGCGGTGCGCAAAATTGGCGGCGAGCGCACCAAGAATCCCGAAATGAATCACGCGCTGCACGTGCTCGAGCAGACGCTTAAGGGCTAACGTGGAGCATAACGTTGGCTCAGACCGGAAGTCACCCGTAAGCCTGTGGACAGATGGCCATTGGCTGGGGACAAAAATGAGTGACCGACGCTGTATTGCGTCAAGGCACCCTGGTTGTTCTTTTCATTCACAGGCAGGGCGCGATGGAAAAGCGTGCTTGTCCACTGCATTGCGTGCGATCCAAGTGCCTGATGCATCAAGGTTGGTTCAGGTTGTCCCCGGCACTGATGCTGTCTTATTACTTGTTACTTACTAATATGAAGAGAAAAAGGAACTAAGCAATGCAACTCGTCAAGGCCAGCCGTGATGCGTTGCTAAAACCGCTGCAGGTCGTCAGCGGCATCGTCGAACGGCGACAGACTCTGCCGATCCTCGCCAACATTCTTCTGCGCAAGGATGGCGATAGAGTCTCGTTTACAGCGACCGACCTGGAGATCCAGATTCAAACCAGCGCCGCGATCGGTGCCGGCACCGAAGTGGCCGCGACCACCATTGCTGCGCGCAAGCTGGTTGACATCCTGCGAGCCCTGCCCGAAGCCGACGTTCAGTTGTCCCTGACGAACAAGAAGATGGCCGTCGCGAGCGGCAAGAGCCGGTTCAATCTGCAGACGCTGGCTGCTGAAGAATTTCCCACCGTCGCTCAGGCCGAGTTCACGGCGGATTTTTCGTTGCCCGCTGCAACGTTGAAATACCTTCTGGGCATGGTGCACTTTGCGATGGCGCAGCAGGACATCCGCTATTACCTGAACGGGATGCTGCTGGTGGTTGACGGCACAACCGTGCGCGCCGTTGCCACCGACGGCCACCGGCTTGCGCTGGCCGAGGTGAGCAAGACCGATGCTTCGAACAAGATCGAGGCGATCGTGCCGCGCAAGACCATTCTCGAGCTGGGCCGACTGCTGCCCGATAGCGACGAACCGGTCCGCGTGCAAATGGCCGCCAACCAGGCCAAATTCAGCTTTGGCGATATCGAGCTGATTTCAAAGCTGGTCGAGGGCAAGTTTCCCGACTACCAGCGTGTCGTTCCGGCGGCGAATACAAAAATTTTTGCGATCAATCGCGAGGATCTGATGCATGCGCTGCAGCGTGCCGCCATCCTGACCACCGACAAGTTCAAGGGTGTGCGCATGCTTCTCGCCACCGGCAGCCTGAAGATCAACTCGACCAACGCCGACCAGGAAGACGCTCAGGAAGAGCTCGAAATTGGATATGAAGGCGAGCCTCTTGATATTGGCTTCAACGTCAACTATCTATTGGATGTGCTTGCGAATTTGAAGAACGACGAGGTTAGCTTTGCGCTGGGCGACGCGCTCGGGAGTGCGCTGATCACGATGCCGAGCTCCGACAAGTTCAAGTACGTCGTGATGCCGATGAGAATTTAGGCCCAATCAATTGGTCCTTCCGCGAATGTCCGCAGTTCCCGATCAGCCTCCGATGAATCAGCCGCAGCCCGACGGCAAGGCCGACTATGGTGCGAGCAGCATCCAGATCCTCGAAGGGCTGGAAGCCGTGCGCAAGCGACCCGGCATGTATATCGGGGATACGCACGACGGAACAGGCTTGCACCACATGGTTTTCGAAGTGGTCGACAATTCGGTCGACGAGGCGCTGGCTGGCTACTGCGATGACATCATCGTCACGATCCACACCGACAATTCGATATCGGTGGTCGATAACGGTCGTGGCATTCCCACCGGAATCAAGTTTGACGATAAGCACGAGCCTAAACGATCGGCGGCCGAAATTGCTCTGACCGAACTGCACGCCGGCGGAAAGTTCAACCAGAACAGTTACAAGGTCTCGGGCGGTCTGCACGGCGTCGGTGTCTCCTGCGTCAACGCGCTGTCGGAATGGCTGCGGCTCACCATTCGCCGCGGCGGCAACACGCACTATCAGGAGTTTCGTCGCGGGGATCTTCAGGACAGGATTGTCCAGGTCGTGCAGTCCGATCAGGGTCCGGTCGAAGCTTCGCCGATGAAAATCACCGGGCCGACTGATCTGCGTGGCACCGAAGTTCATTTTCTGCCCGACGACACGATCTTCACCAACGTCGACTTTCACTATGACGTTCTGTCGAAGCGGCTGCGCGAGCTGTCGTTCCTGAACAATGGCGTGCGGATCAAACTGGTCGATCAGCGCATCGGCAAAGAAGAAGACTTTGCGTTTGCAGGCGGTGTCAAAGGCTTTGTCCAGTACATCAACAAGGCCAAGAACGTGCTGCACCCGAACGTTTTCTACGTCAACACCGAGTCGAGCTCGGGCGGCACTCAAGTCGGTGTCGAAGTCGCGATGCAGTGGAACGATGGCTATAACGAAAGCCTGCTCGCGTTTACCAACAACATCCCGCAACGCGACGGGGGCACGCACATCACCGGGCTGCGGGCCGCGATGACCCGCGTGCTTAACAACTACATCAAGAGCCACGAGTTCGACAAGAAGGCCAAGGTCGAAACGACCGGTGACGACATGCGCGAAGGGCTTGCGTGTGTGCTGTCGGTCAAGGTGCCCGAGCCGAAATTCAGCTCGCAGACCAAGGACAAGCTGGTGTCATCCGAGGTGCGGCCTGCAGTCGAAGACGCGGTCGGACGCGCGCTCGAGAGCTATCTGCTCGAGCGGCCCGCCGACGCTAGGATCATTTGCAGCAAAATCGTCGACGCCGCACGCGCGCGGGAGGCAGCCCGAAAGGCGCGCGAGATGACGCGCCGCAAAGGCGTGCTCGACGGTGTCGGGCTGCCCGGCAAGCTGGCCGATTGCCAGGAAAAGGACCCGGCGCGCTCGGAGATTTATATCGTCGAGGGCGACTCCGCGGGCGGTTCGGCCAAGCAGGGCCGCGATCGCAAGTTTCAGGCGGTGCTGCCGCTGCGCGGCAAGGTGCTCAATGTCGAGAAAGCGCGCTTCGATAAGTTGATTTCGTCGGAGCAGATCGCAACGCTGATCACCGCGCTGGGCACCGGCATCGGCGCGCCCGATACGCCCGATGGCTTCAACCTCAGCAAGCTCCGCTATCACCGCATCATCATCATGACCGACGCCGATGTCGACGGCGCCCACATCCGCACGCTGCTGCTGACGCTTTTTTATCGCCAGATGCCGCTGCTGGTCGAGCAGGGCCACATTTATATCGCGCAGCCTCCGCTCTACCGCATCAAGCACGGCAAGGATGAGCGCTATATCAAGGACGACCACGAACTCGCGCAGTACATCGTCACGCTTGCATTGAAAGATGCGAAGCTGGTGCCCAACGAAGCGGTGGCGCCGATTGAAGGACCGGCTCTCGAGGCGCTTGCGCGCCAGTACCTGGTGGCCGATGCAGTGATCAAGCGACTCTCCCGAGTGATGGATCGGCCGGCACTCGAAGCACTGCTCGCCGGGTTGGAACTTGACCTCGACAATGCGGCCAGCGCCGAGGCGTCGGCCGTGCGGTTGACCGGTGCGCTGGGCAACTCGACCGTGCATGTGTATGCGCAACACGACTCGGTCACCGACAAGCACCGGCTGCGTATCGAGCGTCGTCATCACGGCAACGTCAAGCTGAGTGCAATCGATGCCGACTTCGTGCACGGGGCGGACTATGCAACGCTCGCGGCCGCGGCGCGTACGTTCAAGGGGATGATCGGTACCGGCGCTCGCGTCATACGCGGCACGGGCGACAAGGAAAAGCAGGCTGCGATCGGGGGTTTTGCCGAGGCGATCGACTGGTTGATGCGCGAGGCAGACAGTTCGGTGACGCGCCAGCGCTACAAAGGCCTCGGCGAGATGAATCCATCTCAGCTGTGGGAGACCACGATGGATCCTGCAGTGCGCCGCATGCTGAAGGTGCAGATCGACGACGCGATCGGCGCGGATCAGATTTTTACGACCTTGATGGGCGACGAGGTCGAGCCGCGGCGTCAGTTTATCGAGTCAAACGCGCTGGCCGCCAGCAATATTGACGTTTGATTGTGATCCCGCTGAACATCATTACAGTTAGGCTCACTCGTAATTAAAGTTATTGCTTAACTTGATCAGCACGCCTTCACACGCAGTCGAGCTTGATGTCGGCTTTCGACGGCGGATTCAGCCGGTCAACGCGACAGATTGGCTGAACATTTCAGCCGGCGTCTGGAAGCCAAGAGTCTTCCGCGGCCTATCGTTCAATTGTCTCGCCACGGCGTTGAGCTTGGCTTGTGAGTAGCTCGAGATGTCGATG
>JBDUCU010000180.1:0-4246 GCA_040003315.1 Burkholderiaceae bacterium
CTTTCTTCGAGCCAACCATTCCCGGGAAATGGATTGCAAGGTCCGCTTTAAGGATTGCAGTCTTATGTCGGGTCTTGGCCGAAAGCTGATCCAGCCATGCGACTGCGTACGACCCGGAGCGGTCGTTGGCCCTCCCGCGGCGACATGCGATAGCGGAGAAGCGGCGGCCCTTATCGCGCCCGCAGGCACGAGCAAGACCGCGCGAAGGCGGATAGCGTAACATCGATATCGGCTACTCGCTGTGCGCGAAAACCGTGGAACTCTATGTTACAACCCACAACACCTTCGAGCCGGAACGTCGGGGTACGCGTGCTGCTTACGCGAAAATCAGACTCCGGCTGATAGCCGCCTGCGGTCCGCGGCCGAATACTCTGCGTATCCTCGCACGGAGGTAGCTATGGACGACAAGAGCATACGTGGCGCGGCTGATCGCAGCCGCATCCATCTCAACCAGCCCCACGAAGTGAACTACCGGACCACGGTGCTCGATATATCGGAGAACGATCTTGCATCGGCAGTAAAACGGGTCGGGCGCTCGACCGACAAGGTCAAGGCATCTTTGAAGTCCGCGCCGCGGTCGTAGCGATGGGTCGGTCGATCGAGATGCGCTCGCGCGGCCCTCGACGGTCTGGTGATCATGCGGCACAACAAATGGACGAGAAGGCTGGCCCATGGGCTAAGTCCGACGCGTTCAAGAATTTTGAAGCGAATCTGGAACCGTTGATTGGCTTGATCGAGCCGAAGATCAAGCGGTTGGAAAAAGTAATACGAACCGCTCAAGAAATCGTCAACGACAAGATCTCGGCGGATACGTGCCCGGACATTGAAGTAATTCGTATCGCTGTCGACCAGATCGGAGAAGATGTCCGCGCGTACGTGAAAGAGACCCGTTTTACCGTTCAGTGGCTCTGCGTCATGCTGGTGACTTTTACTACCGCGTATCTTGAAGACAGATTTGTATACCTCGCCCTGAAAAATTCGGAATCGATGAAGGAAGCCGACCCGTTGCCCTGTCACACAATATTTAAAGCTGAAACGATCGACGATCTGAAATCCGAGATGATGCACCGCTGGGCTGACAAATCGATTCAAGCTGGTCCTAAAAGTTGGTTCGCTCTTCTAAAAAAACTTGGCGCGCGAGACTACAAGGACGACACCCAGTTTCTATTGACGCATCTTTGGGATACGCGGAATCGCGTCGTCCATGGTCGCGGGGCAGCCGATGCCTTATATGTAAAAAGTTATGCTTCGCTGAACTTGACGCTTGGGGACAGTATTCCCCTAACAAACAAAACTCTTAAATGGTGGCTCGAAGGACTGTCTCACTTCACCGAGACCACGGATCGTTTCTTCGCAAACTACACCGGGCCGATGGCAGCGTAAGCGCGAGTGTACGGAACACCGACTGCCGCGCCCCGGCGGATGCTTCACTTCTCGCTATGCGGGGTGCGTCCATCCACTCGACCGGGCGGATCGACGCTTGCGTTGTGCGCGACTAGGTAACGTGGCCTTCGAAAGGCACGGCTTCACGCGTGTCGACCGATGACTGCTTCCGGGATATCAGTGGGCCGCTGCCGTATGGCGCCATTTGGCCGAGAGCTGCGCTTTACCAACGACCGTTACCGACCCTGCTGCAGGCAGGTCTGGTAGCGACCTTCGACTCGATTGGCGAACCAGTCGGTCGTGAGGTTGCGCGTGATTTTCGGGCTGTGCAGCGCAATCTGCGGCAGCACCGC
The DNA here is from genome assembly GCA_040003315.1 of Burkholderiaceae bacterium. Taxonomy (GTDB): domain Bacteria; phylum Pseudomonadota; class Gammaproteobacteria; order Burkholderiales; family Burkholderiaceae_F; genus JACCZX01. Next base: position 1,737 of record JBDUCU010000180.1, read on the forward strand.
GCGCGGTGCCGGTCCTACCATGAGCTGATCGGCAAGTCCGAAGACTCGAAGATACAGTCGCGTTTGCTCGAAGCTCTGCGCTTTCCCGCGTTCGAGATCGCGGTGAATCTCCTCGTTGCTCAAGCTGATGCGACGGGCCAGCACGCGCGTCGCAAGTTCCGTGCTGCTCGGCTCGCGGGCGGGCTGGTCATGGTCGTAACGAAGAAGGTCGCCATCTAGCTGAAGCGGTATCCCGGACACCTGGGTTACCGCATGCTGGAACGCCGCGTTGCGGCTCGCGTATTGCCCCGCGTTGAAGTCGGCGAAGCGATAGAGCAGCCGCGCGTAGGAGGCCGGATATGCGAGCAGGTGGGCGATTCCGAAGTACAAGCCCCCGCGGCGCGTGAACACTTCCTGCCGAATCGTTCCCGAAACCGGATAGGGGTAAGGCGCCGCAGCGAAGGCCTGCGCGAACGCAATACTGACCTGCATCGGGCCGCCGGTGCGAATCGGGTTGCGATCCGCCAACAACGATTTTCCGAACGGCACCCGGCCGATCAATTCCTCGTACACATCGCTGAGCTGCTGTTCGGTCTTCGCGGTGTCCAGTCGCTCGCCATAGCTCCTGCCGTTGGCCGAGGGAAGCGCCAGCGCGGCGTCCAGGGCAAGCCTAGGAATGCCGGCGCTTTCGCGGCGCTTGTCGATCTCCTTGCGCGCGATGCCCGCCAGCCCCGGCACGACCGGGTCAACCTGGAATCCAGACTCCTGTCCAACTACGGCGATGGCGGCACAGAGGTTCTCCGGTGTCGGTGGGAGATCGAGCGCAGCGAAAGCCGCGTAGATATCTGTCGCCCAACCCGCACGATCCTTGACGCCGTCTGGCAGTAGGCGGGTGACCAAAGCACGACCCTCCGCTGCGCTAATCGGCCGGTAGCCGGGCGTGGGTGTCGGCCCCTCGATTGCTGCGCAGCCTGCCAACAACGCGATCAGCGCGACGGCCAGCGATTTTTGGACTCCCGAACCCATGAGGCAATTTTGCACTGTCATCTTGAGGTTCAGGCAAATTCCGAACGGCCGGTTGTGGCCGGTAAGCGCCCACCCGAAAGTGGGCGCGATTTACTCCGAAGCAGACGCAAAGCGGCAGATCGCACGACGCAGGTTCAGGCCTCGGTCTGTTCTGCGATCTCTAGTGCATCGTCGACTTCAATGCCCAAGTAGCGCACGGTGGTCTCAACGCAGCTTCACTAGATCGCAGGCGCGCAGTTTGCCGTCGATGCCCAGGTCGAAGAGTGCGAGCTCGCGCAGCCGGCCCTGCATCTGCAGGCGGATACGAATGCCCCAGATCTCTCGGAGCTTGAACGGTGTCTTCTGCCGACAAGCTTACCCTTGTTCCAAGTGCAGGGTCGTTGAGTAGTAAGGGGTGACTCCATGATCGTCTCCTTTCGGTTGAAGGGAGACTAAGCGTGCACTCCGCGCCTACGTTCGGGTCCGCCGAAGTTAGGGCGCCGTGAGCGCAGTCGGTCGGCACGTTCAAAGGTCGAAATGCGCCCCTTAGTTGACTGTCGTGGGTGAGATAAGCCGACGTTGACGAAGTTCGCTATAGTCAGTCTGCCTAGACCCAGGCTACCGACCGGACCGAATCGTGGCACGAGATCAACGACGACTTGCGGCAGTCGTCTCCGCCGACGTGGCGGGCTATTCCCATCTGATGGGCCAGGACGAAAGCGGCACCTTGGCGGCGCTGAAGGCCCACCTGCGCGAACTGATCGATCCGAAGATCGCCCATTACGGCGGCCGAACCGTCAAGTCCATGGGCGATGGGCTGCTGCTGGAGTTTCCCAGCGTGGTCGATGCGGTACGCTGCGCCGTCGACGTGCAGCGCGGTGTGGCTGAGCGCAACGCCACGGTGCCCGAAGAGAACCGGATCACATTTCGCATCGGCATCAATGTCGGCGACATCATCATCGACGGCGAGGACATTTTCGGCGACGGCGTCAATGTGGCCGCGCGGCTGCAGACGTTCGCCGAGCCCGGCGGGATCTGTGTCAGCCGCGTTGTACGCGACCAAGTGCTCGACAAGCTGAGCTTCACGTTTGACGATCTTGGCGCGCGGGAAATGAAGAACATCGCCCGCCCGATCGAAGTGTATCGGGTTGCGCTCGGAAGCAACTTAGCTGGAGGACCAACGAAGCCAGCCTTGCGTCGACGACCCCTGGCCCACGAGCCACCGTCGATTGCGGTGCTGCCGTTCGTCAACATGAGCCACGAGGCCGACGAGTACTTTGCCGACGGTCTGGCTGAGGAGTTACTGAACGTGCTGAGCAAGATCCGCGGGCTGCGGGTGGCGGCGCGCTCGTCGGCCTTCACGTTCAAGGGCAAAGGCGCGACGGTTGGGGAGGTGGGCCGGGCGCTCAACGTGGCCACAGTGCTCGAAGGCAGCGTGCGCAAGGCGGGCAACCGGCTGCGCATCTCGGTACAGCTGGTGAAGGTGGCCGACGGCTATCACCTGTGGTCGGAGCGCTACGACCGCA
>JBDUCU010000075.1:0-14291 GCA_040003315.1 Burkholderiaceae bacterium
CGGCGCGCCCATCGATGTAGCAGACACGTGAGCGCTCGAAATAGACGCCTGCGAGCCCGCGGTGGATGTCGACCTTCTCAATGTCTTCGCTCATCTTTAGAATCTCTCCAGCGGGAAAATACTTCGCCCGGTGCTCCCACGTTTGCCATCCAACCAGCGTAAAGTAAAAACCATGGAGTTATTCGAGCGAGGACCACGATGACCGATATGAAGCAGCCCAACCGCACCGTAATCGAGGGCAAGCAGAAAATGACGCCGTCGGAAGCATTCGTCGAGACCATGGTGGCGCAGGGCGTTACGGATATTTTCGGCATTGTCGGTTCCGCTTACATGGATGCGCTCGATATCTTTCCCGCCGCGGGCATCCGATTCATTCCGGTGGCTCACGAGCAGGGCGCCGTGCACATGGCCGACGGTTACTCCCGCGTATCGGGCCGACACGGTGTGTGCATCGGCCAAAACGGCCCCGGCGTCACCAATTTTGTGACCGGCGCCGCCGCCGCGTACTGGGCGCACTCGCCGGTTGTGTTGATCACGCCCGAAACGGGATCGATGACGATGGGGCTGGGCGGCTTCCAAGAGACGGAGCAGTTGCCCATATTTTCGAAGATCACCAAATACCAGGGCCACGTGATGAATCCGAAGCGCATCGCGGAGATCACAGCCCGTTGCTTCGATCGCGCGCTGCTCGAGATGGGCACGACGCAGCTGAACATTCCGCGCGATTTTTTCTACGGAGACATCGAAGTCGAGATCCCGCAGCCGATCCGCATCGCCCGTGGCGCCGGAGACGAGACTGCACTCGACGAAGCTGCGCGCACGCTGGCCGACGCCAAGTTTCCGGTCATTCTTGCCGGCGGCGGCGTGCTGTTCTCGGATGGCATCAAAGAAGCGGTTGCCTTGGCCGAGCTGCTGCATGCGCCGGTCGCGAATAGCTATCTGCACAACGACACCTTTCCGGCTTCGCACCCGCTGTGGTGTGGCCCGCTCGGTTACCAAGGATCGAAAGCGGCGATGAAGCTGATCAGCCAGGCCGACGTCGTGCTGGCGCTGGGTTCGCGCCTCGGACCCTTCGGCACACTGGCGCAATACGGTTTGGACTACTGGCCGAAGAACGCGAAGATCATTCAGATCGACACGGACGCCAAGATGCTGGGCCTGGTCAAGCCGATCTCAGTTGGCATCTGTGGCGATGCCAAAGCAGCCGCACTCGCGCTGATACGCCGGCTGCAGGGGAAAACACTCGCTTGCCAGCAGAACAGGGTCGAGCGCGACGCCAAAATCAAAGCCGAAAAAGCGGCGTGGGAGTCCGAGCTCGATAAGTGGAGCCACGAAACCGATCCGTACTCGGTGGAGATTTCGCGCAACTCCAGCCATATGCATCCGCGCCAGATGCTGCGCGAGCTCGAGCGTGCAATGCCAAAGCGGGCGATGGTGTCGACCGACATCGGCAACATCTGCTCGATATCGAACTCGTATCTTCGTTTCGAGGAACCGCGTTCGATGCTGGCCGCGATGAGCTTTGGCAACTGCGGCTACGCGTTCCCGGTCGCCTGCGGCGCCAAGATCGCTGCGCCGGATCGGCCGGCAATCGCATACGTCGGCGACGGCGCCTGGGGTATCAGCCTGAACGAATTGCTCACCTGCGCGCGCGAGAAGATCGGTGTCACCGTGGTGCTGTTCAACAACGGGCAATGGGGCGCTGAGAAGAAGAACCACGTCGACTTCTATTCGCAGCGCTATCAAGGAGTGGAGCTGGACAATCCGAGCTGGGTGGCTGTTGCGAAGTCATTCGGCTGCGAGGGGGTTCTCGTCGACAAGTTGTCCGATGTTGGGCCAGCTTTGCAACAGTCGGTCAAAAACCAGGCCGACGGCAAGACAACCGTGCTCGAGATGATGGTCACTAAGGAGCTCGGCGATCCGTTCCGCCGCGATGCACTGTCCAAGCCGGTGCGCCACCTTTCGAAGTACAAGAATTTCGTTTGAGCCGGACGATAGGGAGACGCTGGTGAACCGTAGGCGATTGTTGCTGCATGCCATTGGTACTGCGGCTTTGGTGCTGTTGACTGGCTCGACCTTTGCGCAGGGATCTGGATATCCGGATAAGCCGATCCGCTTCGTTGTGCCGTATCCGCCCGGGGGTGGTACCGACGTGATCGCGCGCATTGTGCAGGACCGCCTGCGTGCAGCGCTGGGTCAGACGATTGTGATCGACAACCGCGGCGGTGCCGGTGGTTCCATCGGTACCGAGGTGGTAGCCCGGTCGGCGCCCGATGGCTATACGGTGCTGTTCACGCTTTCGTCGCATACGATCAATCCGGCGATATTTCCGAAGCTCTCCTTCGACACCGCGCGCGATTTCGAGCCTGTTGGCATCGTCTGTTCTCTGCCGCAGATCCTTGTCGCGAACCCGCAGTTTCCCGCGAACACAGTTCAGCAGTTGATTGCAATGGCCAAGGACAAGCCCGGCTCGCTTGCATTTGCGTCCGTCGGCAACGGCTCGCCGGGACATCTTGCGGGTGAAATGATGAAGCTGCGTACGGGCACTCAGCTGACGCATATCCCTTATCGGGGCGGCGGCCCGGCGGTGACCGACGTGGTTAGCGGCCAGGTACCTTTGCTGTGGGTGTCGATACCGGCAGCCGCGCAATTCGTCAAACAAAAGCAGCTGAAGGCGCTTGCCGTATCGACGGTCAAGCGCAGCGCTGCTTTTCCGGACGTGCCAACGATGCAGGAGTCCGGCATTGCCGATTTCGAAGTCGATTCCTGGTATGCGATGTTCGTTCCCGCAAAGACGCCGCGCCCGATCATCGATCGACTGAATGCGGCGCTGAACACTGTGCTGAACGAGCCAGAGATTCGCGAGAAGCTGCTGGCGCAGGGCAGCGAAGCGGTGGGTGGCACATCCGAGCAACTCGCGGCGGTGGTGAAGGCTGAGCTGCCCAAGTGGGCCAAGCTGGTTAAAGATGCTGGCATCAAAGCGGATTGATTTGCCTGCTGCCGAAGCCGCCAGCGCGCCTTCAGTGTTTGTGCGGGAACTCATCGATCGTGCGCGCGCAGCGCAAGCAGTCGCCAACGGCTACGACCAGGATCGCATCGACGAACTGGTTGCAGCAGCGGGCTGGGCGATCATCGAACCCGCGCGCAATCGCGAGCTCGCTGAACTTGCGGTATCGGACACGGGCATTGGCAACGTCGACGACAAGATCCGCAAGAACCATCGCAAGACCCTCGGCCTGCTGCGCGATCTGCAGGGGGTGCGTAGCGTCGGCGTGATCGCCGAGGATGCCGCGCGCGGCGTGATCGAGATTGCGCGGCCGGTAGGCGTCGTCGCGGCTATCACGCCGTCGACCAATCCGGCAGCGACCCCGGCCAACAAAATCATCAACGCATTGAAAGGGCGCAACGCGATCATCGTGGCACCGTCGCCAAAGGGCTGGTCCACGTGCGCTCGGTTGATCGAATTCATCCATCAGCAGTTTGACCGCATCGGTGCGCCGCGCCATCTGGTGCAGACGCTGCCGTCGCCGGTCACCAAGGAGTCCACATCCGAGTTGATGCGCCAGGCCGACCTCGTCGTTGCCACCGGTTCGCAGGCGAACGTGCGAGCTGCGTATGCAAGCGGAACACCGGCGTTTGGTGTCGGTGCCGGCAATGTCGCCGCAATCGTCGATGAAACTGCTGATCTGGATGCAGCGGCAGAAAAGATCCTGCGCTCCAAGACCTTCGACAACGCCACCAGTTGTTCGTCGGAGAACAGCGTCGTATTGCTCGATGTCATCTATACGGCGGCGCTGAACGCGTTTAAGACCTACGGCGCGGTGGTCGTGCCTGCCAGCGCGAAGGCCCGCCTGCAGCAGACGATGTGGCCCGATGGCAGGCTGTCGGCGCATGTGATCGGCCAGTCGGCCACAAAGATTGCCGAGCGCGCGGGGCTCGCTGCAATCGCGGGCGGTAAAGCGCGCGCCCTGCTGGTCGAGGAAACAGGCATCGGTCGCGAGCACCCGTTTTCCGGCGAGAAGCTGAGTCCGGTACTGGCTGTTTACCGTGCGCGCGATTTCGGCGATGCGATGCGTATCGTCGAACGGATCTATTCGTTCATTGGCGCCGGTCACTCGGTCGGTTTGCACACGACTCGCGACGATCGCGCGCTGATTCTGGGTCAGCGGTTACCCGTTGCGCGGGTGATCGTGAACCAGGTGCATTGCGTGGCGACCGGCGGCAGTTTCGACAACGGTCTGCCGTTTTCGCTATCGATGGGTTGCGGCACATGGGGCGGCAACAATTTCTCCGACAACATGAATTATCGGCATTATCTGAACATCACGCGCATCTCCACCACGATTCCGGAGCGCGTACCGTTGGAAGACGAGATCCTTGGTGCCTATTTCGCGCGCCATGGCCGCGCCTGAAGTAGGAACAGTCGGCACGATGCGCACGATCCGTCAGCTGGTCGATGCGCGCGCGATCAGCCACCCGCACGACACCTATTTCATTGCACCCCACACCGGCCGCTCGCTGACATTCAGTGAGCTGCGCGATTCATGCATTGCAGTCAGCGCGATGCTCGCTGCACGCGGCCTGCGACAGGGTGAGCGTGTGTCGCTGGTACTTGGCAATGGTGTGCAGACAGTCCGGCTACTGCTCGGCGCGATTTATGGCGGGTACTGCGTGCATCCGGTCAACCTGTTGTCGCAGCCGGAGCAGATGCGCTACGTGATCGATCACGCCGATGCGCGCATTGTGTTCGCTGCGTCGGATGTGGCCGAGCGTGTGCGGGAGCTGACCGGCGCAATTACACGCGCGATCGAAGTGGTGGGAGTCGATCCCGACGGTGCCGAGCTGCCCGGCGCGCGTATCTCGAAAGGTAGCGGTGGGCCGATCGAGCCAGAACCCGATGCGCTGGCGCTGCTGATGTACACGTCCGGCACGACTGGCAAGCCGAAAGGTGTGATGCTGACGCAGGGCAACCTTGCCGCAAATTCGATTGCGATAAGCCGCGAGCATCGCCTGCACAGCAGCGATCGCGTAGCCGCTGTATTGCCGCTCTATCACATCAACGCCTTCGCTGTGACAATGCTAGCGCCGATCGCGCATGGCGGCAGCCTGGTGATGCCGCCCAAATTCTCGGCGGCCGGCTTCTGGGAGATGGCGGTCGATCACGAGTGCACCTGGCTCAACGTTGTGCCGACGGTCGTGTCTTACTTGCTGGAAGGCGCTGCACCTGCACGCGCACGACTGTCGCGCATCCGTTTCTGCCGCTCTGCGTCGGCTGCTTTGCCCCCCGAGCATCATCGGGCATTCGAAGAAAAATTCGGCATCGACCTCATCGAGACGATGGGTCTTACGGAGACGGTTGCGCCTGTGTTTTCGAATCCGATCGAACATGAGCTGCGCAAGATCGGCTCGGTAGGTCGCTCGTCGGGCTGCGAAGCGCGTGTTGTTGACAACGACGGTGTGCCGCTTGCCGACGGCAGCGTGGGCGAAGTCGTGGTCCGAGGGCCGCAAGTGATGCCGGGCTACTACAAGGATCCTGACGCTACCGCGGCGGCTTTCTTTCCCGGTCGCTGGCTGCGAACCGGTGATCTCGGCTATCGCGATTCCGATGGTTTTTTCTTCATCACCGGCCGCATCAAGGAGCTGATCATCAAAGGCGGCGAGAACATCGCGCCGCGCGAGATCGATGAGGCTTTGTTGCGTCATCCTTCTGTGCTCGACGCCGCCGCAGTCGGCATTCCGGATCGGCACTACGGGCAGGACATCATGGCGTGCGTCGTTGTGCGCGCGGGACAGCACTGCTCTGAGCAGGAGCTGCGCGATTTCTGCAGCCGCGAGCTGGGCCGCTACAAGACACCGAAAGTGATCCGCTTTGTCGCCGATCTGCCGCGCGGACCTTCGGGCAAGGTGCAGCGACTGAAGCTCGTCGATCTGGTTCCCGCTGACTCTGCGGCGGCGTAATGCGGGTCCCGCTCAGCGGACGTATACCGAGTGCGCGTTCGCTGCCCGAGTGCGCGAGCCTGGCGCGGTGCCCGCAATCTGAGCGGCGATCTTTCTGATCGCCATTCTGCTTTTTTGTGGGGCCACTGGCACGGTATCTGCCGTTCGCGTGATCGTGGGGCTGCTTTTTCTCGTTGCATGGGGATTGATCGATCGGCGCGAGATTGTCCGCATCGGATATGAAGAGCGGGACCGAGGCTGGCCGCTGCTGGTGACCTTCTTCGCCACCATCACACTCCAACTCGAATGGGCGGTCGTCCTCGGCATTACGGGCGGCGGTACTGGCGCAACGATTTGTGGGGCTAAGAAGGGCATCGATGAAAGCGATTCTGATGACAGCGCCCGGCGGGCTTGACGTTCTAAAGCTCACCACCATTGCCGAACCCGCGCTTGCTGGCCCGCACGAGCTGCTAATTCGAGTTCGCGCGGCAGGAATCAACCCGCTCGACACAAAAATCCGCAAGCAGCATTTCTTTTACCCCGACAATTTGCCCGCCATCTTAGGAGTCGAGGGTGCCGGTGTTGTAGAACGTACGGGGTCTGCTGTTACGCGATTCCACCCCGGCGACGAAATTTACTTCTTCAGCAATGGGCTGGGCCTAGAGCCGGGCGCATACGCCGAATACACGGTGATCAACGAGGAGCATGCAGCACGCAAGCCGAGTAATTTGTCGATGGCCGAAGCGGCCGCAATTCCGGTCGCCCTGATCACCGCTTGGGAAGCGTTGGTGAACAGGGCCGCGCTGAAATCCGGCGAGAGGGTGCTGATTCACGCGGGCGCCGGCGGCGTTGGGCACATCGCGGTGCAACTGGCTCGCTCAAGAGGCGCACAGGTCGCCACAACCGTCAGCGGCAACGAAAAGGCCGAACTTGTGAAAAGCCTCGGTGCCGAGCTGGCGATCGATTATCCGCAGCGGGACTTTGTCGAAGAGGCGCTGCGCTGGACCGGCGGGCGCGGCGTGGATGTGGTTCTGGACACGGTCGGCGGTGCAACGTTCTGCCAATCGTTTAAGGCGGTGCGGATGTACGGTCGGATTGCAACACTGCTCTCCACACCGTGCGAGCTCGCCGACATCAACAACGCGCGGTTGCGCAACATCAGTGTCGGTTTCGTCCAGATGACGGCACCCTCGTATCTCGGCGACGTCGACGCTCGGCGCGTGCAGACGCGGATACTCGAGGAGGGCGCGCGGTTGTTCGAACAGGGCAAGCTCAGAATCCTGCTGAGCGCAGTGCTGCCGTTAGAAGACGCAGCGACTGCGCACCGCATGGTCGAAGAAGGACACACCTCCGGCAAAGTCGTGCTGCAAATCGATTGATCGCCGAGTGCTAGGCGGGCTCCATTGCCGACTTGCTCTCGAACAGCTGCTGTCGCAGCCATTGCTTGACCTCCGCGGCCAGGCGCACGACCTCGGGATTGGTGGGATCGCGAGGGCGCTCGAAATCGACCGTCTTAATTTCCTCGATGCGTCCCGGGCGCGGCCCCATGATCGCGACACGGTCTGAGAGCTTGATGGCCTCGTCGATACTGTGCGTCACAAAAATAACGGTCTTGCGTTCGCGCTGCCAGATCTTCAGCAATTCGTCCTGCATGTATTCGCGCGTCTGGATGTCGAGCGAGGCGAACGGCTCGTCCATCAATAGGATGGACGGGTTGACTGCGAGCGCGCGCGCGATGCTGACCCGCTGCCGCATGCCGCCCGACAACTCTCGCGGATAGCGCGATTCGAATCCGCGCAGGCCGACGAGACCGATGTAATGATCGACCAGCCGGCGCTGTTCTGCGTCGGGCAGGCGTTTGCGCTGCAGCCCATAGCGGATGTTTTGCGACACGGTGTACCAAGGAAACAGCGCGTATTCCTGAAACACCACGGCGCGCTCCCATCCGGGTTCCGTAATGACAATTCCGCCAACCCGGAGCGCGCCGCGCGTGGGTTGCTCGAAGCCGGCGAGCAGGTTGAGCAAGGTCGTTTTCCCGCACCCGCTCGGTCCGACGATCGAGAAGAACTCGTTCTTCTCGACCTGGAAGGTGACGTCGACCAGAGCGAGCAGAGGCTCCCCTTTGCTCGAGAAGTGCAACTTGCTGACATTATCGACATTGACTTGAACCATCGCTGCGGCGTCCATGTTCGCGTAGCTACTGTCCGCGGTGCCACGGCATGACCCACCGCGCGACTTGGCGCATCAAATAGTCAAGCAGAAGACCCAGAACACCGATCAGCACCATTCCGAGCAGGATGTAGTCGCTGCGGAAAAGCGTTCGTGCGTTGTTGATCAGGTAACCAAGTCCGCTTGGTGCCGCCACCAATTCACCCGCGACAAGTGCCATCCAGCCGATTCCCAGCCCGATACGCATGCCGGTGAAGATGTTGGGTAAGGAAGCGGGTAGAACAACGGTGCGGAACAGTTCGCCGCGGCTGGCGCCGAGACTGAGCCCGGCCCGCAACAGGTATGCGTCGACGTCGCGCGCCCCCGCCATCGAATTCAGCACGACCGGAAAGAAGGCCGCGAGAAAAATGATGTAGACGATCTGCGCGTCACCCAGACCGAACCAAAGAATGCTCAGCGGAATCCATGCCAACGGCGGGATGGGCCGAATGAACTCAAGCAACGGGTCGACCACCGCACGAAACCGAGCCGACCATCCCATCGCGAGGCCGAGCGGCACGCCGAGAACAGTCGCCGCGCCGACCGCGAGTAGCACGCGGTACAAGCTGTCGAAGATGTGAGTGAACAAGACGCCGCGACCGAGGAGGTCGATTGCCGCGGAGAACACTGCCGTCGGCGGCGGCATCATCACATCGAGCTGCGGGTTGATGCGCTGCCCAAAAACGCTGATCAGCTGCCAGGCGACAACGAATGTCACCAACAGCCAAAGGTGCGAAAGACGACCAAGCAAGCGCCGCCAAGCGGGTTGCGGAGGCGGCACCATCGAGGCGGTGCGCCGCGCCAACTCATCGTCGACCAATGCGGGGCGGCGACTCGCTGGTTCTGGCGACTCGATCTCTTCGACAGCGCGCTCGTCACCGGCCGGCGACGAGCGCTGAGTCAGGAGTGCGCCGCGTCCGACCTCGGTCATGGCGTGTAGGTCTTACCCCTGAAGGTCCAAGGCTTCTTAAGCTCGCCGGGTTCGGGGAATGGGGCCGGCCCGTTCAGTAGAGCGGCTCCATATGGTTTGTACGGTAGCTTGCCGACGCCGCCGAAGTCCTTCGGAAGAAACGGCGGCCGCTCCGGGATGGCCCAGCCCAGCTTACCGAATGTGGCGTCCATGTAGCTGGTGCGGCGAACGTTCTGCCAGTCGAGGTTGGTCACCTTGGTCTTTGACGCACCTGTCTCGAACGCCCACTCACTGATGCGCGCCTCTTCCGCAGGCCAGACGCCGTTTGGGTCCGCGAATGGATAGTAGACGGTGGGCTTCGGCCATAGCAGATACCGGTTAGTCATCTTCTCGATGAGGTCGCGTCCCAGGCGGCCATATTCCGGACGGCTCATCAGCGACTTAATCGCCTCGTCTGGCGTTGCCTTGGCCCATAAAACCGCCTCGATGAACGCATCGGTCATTGCTTGCATCACATCGGGCGCGTTGTCTTCGATCTCTTGGCGGCCGTAGTAGTAGCCGCTATAGATGTAGTAAGGATCGAGCGGCTCAAGGACACGCGTGGCCTTCAGCACCTCGGTCGAATACGACACGTGCGGCTCCCAGATCGTATAGACGTCGATGCCCTTCGGGCCAGTGGCGAGATCGCCGGGTGGGGTGCTTCGCAGCGTGTAGTCCTCGTTCGGCTTCAGACCAAGGTATTGGGCGGCTGCGATGAACCCGAAGTGGTTGGTAGAGCCCGTGGTGGTGCCAACGACCGCGGGTCGCTTCAATACTTTGCCGCCTTTAAGGTCGGACAAACTCTTTAGTGGCGAGTCCAACGGAACCGTTGCCGCATGTGTCAATGCAGGCGAATGCACTGCCAGCGCACGTGTCGGCACCTTGTTGGTTAGCAGGGCCAGCACGCCTAACGCACCTGTGTTGGCGATCTGGATGCGCCCCGGAATAAATGCTTCGTTGGAGAAACCAGCCGCGACGAATGTCCTCCATTCGGTTTCAATGCCGCGTCTTTCCAGCAGTTTCAGCGTTTGCAGGACATGGCCGATCATTTCCTGGCCCGACCACACGACGATCCACGCGGCGTTCAGCGGCCACCATCCCTTGCCTTGCAGCCACTGCTTCGATTTTGCTGAGATCTGCTCGTAAGGTTGAGGCCAACCCCAATCAGTGAACTTCCTCGACTGCAGCGCCGGCGCAGCGGAGCCGCTCGACTGAGCGTGCGCCGGACTGGCGGCGAGATCACCGAGCAAAAGGCCGCCCGCGACCTTCGCAACATCTCCGAGGAATTGACGTCGCGGCGGGGCCGCGCCCGGTTCGGTCGTGACTTTGCCAGCACTATCGTCTGAGTTTGATTCGTTCATCGCATGTCTCCTTATGTTTGCTTCGATGCAACTCACTCGCTGCCTTCAGCGCGTCAGATAACCCCCGTCCACGACGATCGTTTCTCCGGTGACATATCCAAGTAGGTCGGATGCCAGCAACGCAGTGACGTGGGCGATATCGTCGGTCGATGCAAAGCGGCCAAGCGGTATGGCGGCGAGCACGGCTTTACGGCGCTCGGGCGTCAATAGCGAGCCGGTCATGTTGGTCTCCACCACCCCGGGCGCGATTGCGTTGACGTTGATGCCGAACGGTGCCAATTCGCGCGCAAGCCCCTGGGTCAACGCGACCACGCCGGCCTTGGTCGTGCCGTAAAGCACGTTGCCGAATGAACCACCGCCCTTCATCGCCGAAACAGACGCGATGTTGACGATCTTGCCATAGCGCTGCTTGACCATCGATGCGAGCACGGCTTTGCAGCAGTAATAGACGCCCGACAGATTTACGCGACACACTTCGTCCCAGTCAGCGATCGATGCGTCGAGGATCGAGCCAGTTTTCAGAATCCCTGCATTGTTGACAGCGATGTCGATGCGGCCGCGCTCGCGAACGATCTGTTCGATCGCGGCGTTTGCTTCAGTGGCGTTGCCGACATCCAGCGTCAACGGATAGCCTCGTTCACCGAGTTCGGTTGCGACCTTGTAGGCGGCGGCGGCGTTGCTGTCGGCCACGTACACACTGCAACCGTTATTGACCAGCGTGCTGGCAATCGCTGCTCCGATTCCTCCTCCGGCTCCTGTGACCAACGCGATCTTGCCGCCGAGCTTCAGTTCCATCACTTAATGGACCGCAGCAAGCCCGAGGATCTGACGAGCCTCCGCAGCGGTGGCGGGTCGGCGGTCGTAACGAGCGCATGCGTCGACAATCTTGCCCACGAGCTCCGCGTTGCTCGCCGCAAGCCGGTCAGGCTCGATGCGCAGGTTGTCTTCGAGCCCGGTGCGGCAATGCCCGCCAGCTTCCAGACACCACTGATTGACTTCCCATTGATGACGGCCGATCCCCGCGGCGACCCACGTGGCGTCAGGCAACACTGCAGACAGCTCGGAGCGAAGAAAGTCGAAGATCGAGCGGCGCGCCGGCATCGCATTAGGCACGCCCAACACGAACTGCACATGTGGTCGCTCCTTGACAAGGCCCTTTTTGACCAGGTTCGCCGCGTTGTACAACATCGCGAGATCAAACACCTCGATCTCCGGCTTGATGCCGTTATCGAGCATCGTTCGCGCCAGACCTTCGACGAAGTCCGGTGCATTCTCGTAAATACCGTTTGGAAAGTTGACCGAGCCTGTCGCCAGCGACGCCATGTCGGGCTTCAGGTACAGCATCGCGCCGCGTTTCTGCTGCTCGCGACCGCGCCCACCCGTGGAGAACTGCACGATCATGCCGGGGCAGTGCTTGCGCACGCCTTCCTGCACGCGGCCGTACAGCTCAGGGTCGGAACCCGGCGATTCATCGGGGTTGCGCACGTGAATGTGTACTAGGGCCGCGCCCGCCTCGAACGCCTCGTGCGTCGACTCGACCTGCTGCTCGGGCGTAACAGGCACCCCTGGGTTGTCTCTCTTGCGCGGCACCGCTCCGGTGATCGCGACCGTGATGATGACGGGCTGCGTCATGCTGCCATTCCTCCTGGTCGTGCGAACTTCTTCGTCGGCTGTGTTGAACGACTGTTTACCTCGGGCAGCAGCGTTGCCGCGATCTCGACCAGCCGCGCCAAAATCGCCCTGCGCTCGCGCCGATGTGGCGACCTCATCTGCACCGCCGGCGCGAGTGCCGACACCCGAGGACCGACCACGTAGCGTTTGTCGAGTGCCTGGCGCTCCACCAGCCGGCCGCGCATCAGCAGACGCAGAATGCGGTGCACGGTGGGCTTCGGCAGCCCGCTGATGCGAGTGAGTTCCTCCAGCGTCAGTGAGTCATCTGCCTCCGCAATCTGCTCCAGCACCGCAAAAGCACGCAACGTCGATGAAGCAGCTGAGTCGACGCTCGATGTCTTCGTCGGAAATTCCACTAACTGGAACGTCATGTTTCATTATTGCCCCATTTTCCTGCGTCGTGCAATGATGTGAAGCCTTATACGGAGACCCGACTTGGCTCACGAGCATCTCACCTACGATGACTTGCTGCGCATCGTTGAGCTGATCAAGTCCACGGAACATTTCTCGGAGTTCCGTTTGAAGGTCGGCGACATTGAGCTCGAACTGCGCCACCGTAAGTCCGGCACGTCAAAGCCAGTCGCACCCCTGGTTATGGCGCGCACTATCGAGTCGCCGGTCGCGGACACAGCAGGGCGCGCGCCGAGCGCTGGGCCTGCGACATGGCCAGAAGGTTCGGTCGTTATCCGATCACCGATGGTGGGAACGTTTTATCGCGCACCGCAACCTGGCGCACCTCCATTCGTTGAGGTGGGCCAAGCGGTGCAGCCAGACTCGGTGGTGGGCATCATCGAAGTAATGAAATTAATGAATTCGATCACCGCCGACGTGCACGGCAACGTTGAGCAGATATTGGTCGCCGACGCCGGGCAAGTAGAGGCCGGGCAGCCAGTGATCGTGATAAAGCCGAGCTTGACGATAGGAACTGACGACCATTATGAATGATCCCTGCGGCACCAAGCGCTTCGACTTTATCGACGTCACCTTGCGCGACGCGCATCAGTGTTTGTGGTCCACGCGCATGACAACGGCGATGATGACGCCGATCCTCGGCGCGATCGACCGCGCGGGCTACGCTTACATCAACATCCTGGGCGGGGCGGTGTTCGATGTGTGCGTGCGCTATCTGCAGGAAAATCCGTGGGAGCGGATCGGCCTGTTGTGCGAACACCTTGCCACACCGTGCGACGCGCTGACCCGCGCGCAGAGTCTTTACACGTTCGAGCTTTTTCCCGATGACGTCGTTGAGCTCAACTCGCACGCGCTGGCCCGGCGGGGCATCGAAGTCCTGACCGTTTACGACGCGCTGAACGACAACCGCAACGTCGAGTCGTCGGTACGCTCCGGCCATGAGGCCGGGATGAAGGTCAACGCGATGA
The DNA here is from genome assembly GCA_040003315.1 of Burkholderiaceae bacterium. GTDB lineage: Bacteria > Pseudomonadota > Gammaproteobacteria > Burkholderiales > Burkholderiaceae_F > JACCZX01. The sequence goes on from JBDUCU010000075.1 coordinate 13,506, forward strand.
TGACCTACACGGTGTCGCCGGTGCATACCGACGCCTATTACGTCGAACGCACGCGTGAACTCGTAGTGCTCGCCGCCGACTTCATTTCAATCAAGGATCCCACCGGATTGCTGACTCCCGAGCGAGGGCGTACGCTTTTCCCGGCGGTGGTGCAGGCGGCCGGCAGTATTCCTGTGCAACTGCATTCGCATTGCCAGTCGGGCCTCGCACCCGAGGTCTACGAGATCGCGATCAAGAGCTGCTTTCGCTTCGGTTACACGGCCACAGAGCCGCTAGCGAACGGCGCATCGCTGCCCGCCACTGAAGACATTGTTGGGCGGGCGCGCCGGCTCGGCTTTGATACCTCAATGAATGATGAAGCTCTCGCGGAAGTAGCGAGCTACTTCCATTGGGTGAGCGAGCGGGAGGGCAAGCCGCGCGGAAAGATTGCTACTTACAGCGCTGACCTGTACGAGCACCAGGTTCCCGGCGGCATGATCTCGAACCTGCGCTCGCAGCTAGACGCTATGAAGCTCGGACATCGGTTGCCCGAAATACTCGAGGAGGTCGCGCGCGTGCGAGGTGACCTTGGGTATCCAATCCTCGTCAGCCCGTTCGCGCAGTACATCGTCACGCAGGCAACGCTCAACGTTGTGCAGGGCGAGCGCTACAAGACAATCCCCGACGAGATACGAAAGTACGCCGGGGGCTACTACGGACGCCTCGCTGCGCAGCCGTCGGCTGAATTTCTAGAGCGCGCGAACATCGATCCGTCCGAATACGTGACCGAGGCGCCGGCGGCTCATC
>JBDUCU010000001.1:0-100522 GCA_040003315.1 Burkholderiaceae bacterium
CCGCCGCCGAGTATCGCAGGCGGTTGCACCGCTGAATCGTCGAGCGTGCCGTTGAGCTTTGCCGTCATCGACGCATCTCTTCGGCCGCACCACGATTGCCTTCATTGCGCAATTCGGCGTCGAGCTGCGCGAGGTCCGCGGGTGTACCCGCGTTCCACCAGCGGCCCGAGTAATGCTCGCCGCTGACGCGTCCGGCGCGCGCCGCCGTGTAGATCCAGGGAAACAACGGAGCGCGGCGCCCATGCAGTTCGAGCGCGACGGGCGCGAAGAGCCGCGGCGCAAAGACGCCAATGTTCGCGTAAGTCAGGCGCGGCGTTGCGTCAGGGTCGATTTGCGACTTGCCCGAACGATCGACCAGTGCCATGTCACCGCGCAAGTGAAATGCAGGGTTGTCGACCATCACCAGATGAGCATCGTATGAACCTTGTTGCAACGCTTCGCAGGCGGCTTCGAGGCGCCGGTACGGATAGTCTGTAACGATGTCGCCACTGGCAACGATGAACGGAGTATCACGGAGCCAGGCAAGCGCCTTCAAGATACCGCCGAGGGTTTCAAGTGCGTCCTCGGCTCGATTCCCTTCGCGCGAGTAGTGAAGCGAGACGCCGTAGCGGTCACCGTTGGCCAGCACCGACTCAAATTGATCGGGCAGATGCGCGACGTTGATCACGACGTCGCGCACACCGGCGGCAGCCAGCGCTTCGATCTGCCATTCGATCAGGCGCTTGCCGCCAGCCCACAGTAACGGCTTGGGCGTTGCATCGGTCAACGGCCGCATGCGCTCGCCGCGACCCGCAGCGAGGATCAACGCTCGCATCGGCGACGCGCTCACTGCATACTCAGTTCGTCGAACAAGCGCGCCAGCGGTGCGAGCTTGTTATCGCGGGCAATCGCAGCGCGCAGATATCCGACGAAGCGAGTCGCATCGTCGAGGTAGTGCGGCTTACCGTCGCGATATCTGATCCGCGCAAAGATGCCCAGCACCTTCAGGTGTCGCTGAACGCCCATCCACTCGAAATCGCGCCAGAACTGGTCGAAGTTCGATGGCACAGGCAGATGCGCCTCATGTGCGCGATCGAAGTAGAGCCGCGCCCACTCGCGAACACGCTCTTGGTCCCAGCTAACGAACGCATCCTTGAGCAGCGACACAACGTCGTAAGCGACCGGACCGATCACCGCGTCCTGAAAGTCGAGCACGCCGGGGTTGGGTGCCGACACCATCAGGTTGCGCGGCATGTAATCGCGATGAACGAAGACGGTACGTTGCGCGAGATTCGCCGCAATGATGTCAGAGAACACTTGTTCGAGTGCGCTGGCCTGCGTCGCCGTAAGTCGGCGTTGCAAGTGACGCGCCACATACCATTCAGGAAATAGATTGAGCTCGCGCCGGAGCAGGGCTTCGTCGTATCGCGGCAAGACACCCTGCTGCGTTGCAAGCTGCCATCGAATCAGCGCATCGATTGCGTCGCCGAACAGGCTCGCCGCGTTGCCTTCGTCCAACGCGGATATATACGTTGTGTCTCCGAGGTCTGTGAGCAACAGGAAGCCCTGCGCCAGATCGCTTGCAACGACTTCGGGAACGTGGATGCCGGCGCTTTTCATCATCGCGGCAACGCGCACAAACGGGTGCGAATCCTCGGTGCTCGGCGGGGCGTCCATCACGATGAAGGTTCCGTCGCTGGCGTCGATCCGAAAATAGCGACGCGTACTTGCGTCGACCGAGACCGGTCGCAACGTCGACCACACCAGCCCGCGCTCCGGTCCCAACGAGTCCAACCAGCCGACGAGAGCCGTCAGGCGTATGTCTTCGGCAACATTCGGCAATGGGAAGTGTTGGCTCATTGGGGTGTTTACCTGCGCAGCGTCGGCACCGGTGGACGGATGCCTATAATCCCCTCGCTCTGCAGAGGCGCATGCGGGCAGAAACGCGTTCGATTCTAAATGCCACGCTTGCCGACCATCGTTCGATTTATTTCCGCTGCGATCATGGCACCGTTGATCTGTGCGGGCTGCCTGATCGTGAGCGCGCCTGCGTTTTCGCAGAGCATCATGCCACCAGTTGACGCACCCACGCCGCGCCTGCCGTTAAAGCTGGAACGCCAGCTGGACGCGAATCGGTCAGCAAAGCACGACAAGGCGCCGACATTTGCCCGCGCCCGAAGCATCGAAGGTAGCGTCGACGAGCGCCTCGTGTTGCGCGGCGAAGCCGAAATACGCCGCGGCGGAACCGTGTTGCGCGGTGACACGATCACCTACACGCAGGAAACCGACACGGTCAACGCCGACGGACACGCACGCCTGTTTCGTAACGGTGCGGTATTCGCCGGTCCTCGTCTTGACTTTCAGGTCGACGCCCAGACTGGCAAGATGCCCGACGCCGATTTTACCTACGCACCTCGCAGAGGGCGCGGTGAAGCAACGCTGATCGAGTTTCTTGGAAACGAACGTGCGCGCATGGACAACGCGCGCTTCACCACCTGTGGCCCGGGCGACAACGCGTGGTGGGTGAAGGCCGAATCAATCGAGTTCGATGGACTCGACGAAACGGCTAGCGCAACATTCGCGACATTGTTTTTCAAGGGCGTGCCGATTCTGGCATCTCCGATCCTGACCTTTCCGACCAGCGATCGGCGAAAGTCCGGCTTCCTGACGCCAAGCCTTGGCTTGAGCTCGACTCTCGGTACCGACATCAGGGTGCCGTATTACTTCAACCTCGCGCCCAACTACGACTACACGTTGACGCCGCGCCTGATGAGCAAGCGCGGAGTGCTGGCTGAGAACGAACTGCGCTATCTCGACTCTCTGCAACGAGGAACGCTCGTCTACGACCTCATCACGAAGGATCAGGTGTTCGGCAAGTCTCGCGATTTCACGGCGGTTCGGTATGAATTTGCGTCGCCGAGCGGATTCGCGGCGGGTGTTAACTACAACCGCGCCTCGGACGATCGATACTTTGTCGATTTCGCCAGTACGATCGTCGACACCTCGCAAAAGGTGCTGCCACAGGACGGATACGTCGGCTACAACCAGCCCTACTGGAACGCGGCAGTGCGCGTCACAAAGAATCAGACATTGCAGGATCCGGACCCGTTGCGAACGGTGGCCAAGCCCTACGAGCGCGTGCCGCAGGTGACGGTCAACGGGTACGCCGCCGACTGGCACGGTTTTGAACTGGCCGGTGCGCTCGAGGGCACGCGATTTGAACATCCAACGCTGGAAAACGGCACGCGCTATCTGGCCGATGTGCGAGCCGCATATCCCGTTCTTGCTCCGGGCTGGTTCGTCGTGCCGCGCGCACGAGTCTCGTCGACGTCGTATGACCTCGACCCGCAGTTCCGGCCTGGCGCTTCGTCGCCGACGCGCACGCTGCCGATCTTGAGTCTCGATTCGGGCCTGATCTTCGAGAAAGACATGGGATGGTTCGGTCGCGCCTCGCAGCAGACACTCGAGCCACGCTTGTTCTACGCGTACATCCCGTTCAAGGACCAGAGTAATTTTCCCAACTTCGACAGCGCGCTAGCCGATCTCAATTACGCCCAACTCTTCAGCGAAAATATTTACAGCGGGTCGGATCGCATCTCCGAAGCCAACCAGCTGACTGCTGCGCTGACAACGCGCATTTTGGACAACGAAACCGGAGCCGAGCGGTTGCGTGCAGCGATCGGCCAACGCTATTACTTCACCGATCAGCGCGTCACGTTGCCCGGCGAAACACCACGCACCAACAAGGCGACCGACGTGCTGGCTGCGCTGACCGCGCAGCTCGGGCGATCCTGGGCGATCGACCTCGCTGCACAGTACGCCGCAGAGCGCAGCGAATTTGTTCGGGCCACCGCAGGCACGCGCTGGCAACCTCGACGCGCGTCGGTTATCAGTGCCTATTACCGCTACCAGGCCAACGGCGTGCGCGAGATCGATCTGTCGGCACAATGGCCGCTGTCCAACAGCTGGTACGGCGTCGCTCGGTTCAACTACTCGCTGCAGGACAAGCGTCTGATCGATAGTCTTGCCGGGCTCGAGTACCAGCAGGATTGTTGGCTGCTGCGCCTTGTCGTGCAGCGGTTTGCGACGACCGCGCAAACGACGACGACCAACTTCTTTTTGCAGCTGGAACTGAACGGGCTGACGAGTGTCGGATCAAGCGCCGCGAATCTTCTGAAGCGTAATATTCCCGGCTACCAGTTGCTGAACCCAGTGCCCCGCGAGCCGGGTCGCTTCGATTATTACGAGTGATGTTCAACAAATTCATTTCCATACCCCTGTGCCTGGCGTTGAGCTTGCTGACGGCTGCCGTCAGTTTTGCGCAGGCTCCGACCACCACGCCGTCGGCTTCCGCAACCCGCCCTGCGCCGCGCCCGGTTGATCGCATCGTCGCGGTGGTAAACGACGAAGTGGTGACCGCAAACGAGCTGCGAACGCGCGCGCGGATCGCCGAGTCGCAGCTGCGGCGGCAGAAGATTCAACCGCCCCCCACCGACGTACTCGAGCGACAGGTGCTCGAACGCATGATCGTCGATCGTGCGCAACTCCAGCTGGCACGCGAAACGGGCGTCAGGGTCGACGATGCAACGGTCAATGCAACTCTCGGGCGCGTCGCAGAAGCCAACGGCATGACGCTGCAGGCCCTGCGTCAGCGGCTCGAGGCCGACGGCGTTTCGTTCGCGCAGTTCCGCGACGACATTCGGCAGGACATCATCCTGAATCGATTGCGCGAGCGCGAGGTCGATTCGCGCGTACAGATCTCCGACAGTGAGCTGGAGAACTTTATTGCCGCGCAGGCCGGCGTGTCTGCCGACTCTGAAGAGGTCAACATCGCGCAGATTTTGTTGCGCGTTCCCGAGAACTCGCCCAGCGACCGGGTCGATGCGACACGGCTTCGCGCAGACGAACTCGCCGGCCAGCTCAAGAGCGGCGCGGATTTCGCGCGTGTCGCGGCCAGTTTTTCGAATGCGCCCGAGGCATTGCAGGGCGGAGAGCTCGGCTGGCGCAATGCAGACCGCTTGCCGACGTTGTTCGTCGATGCAATCAAAGGTCTGAAGGCCGGCGACGTCAGCCCGGTGATTCGCAGTCCGAACGGTTTTCATATATTGAAAGTGCTGGGACGGCGCAGCGGCGTCGACAGCAAGCTCGACGTGGGACCGGTGCAGCAGACGCATGCTCGCCACATCCTGCTGCGCGTTTCCGACTTGACGCCCGAGCCTGAGGTCAGACGCAGACTCGAGGAAATGAAGCAGCGTGTCGAAGCGGGGCAGATCGAATTCGGCACACTCGCTCGGTTGCACTCGCTCGATCCAAGTGGCAGTCGCGGCGGCGATCTCGGCTGGTTGTACCCGGGCGACACGGTCCCCGAGTTCGAGAAGACGATGAATGCGCTGAAGGTCAATGAGGTTAGCGGCCCAGTGCAATCATCCTTCGGCTGGCACCTGATTCAAGTTCTCGAACGCCGCACCGAGCAGGCGTCCGCAGAGCGCGGGCGGTTGCAGGCCCGTCAGGCGCTACGCGATCGCAAGGCCGACGAGGCCTATCAGGATTGGATGCGGCAACTGCGCGACAAGACATATGTCGAGTATCGACTCGACGACCGGTCGTAAGCCGGCGGCAGCGCTTCGCATCGCGATTACCACCGGCGAGCCCGCGGGCATCGGCCCGGAAATTTCGCTCGCAGCGCTGGCGGCACGCGCCGAATTGAGCGATGCGCGAATCACACTGATCGGCGACGCTTCTTTGCTTTCGGATCGTGCGCACGCGACCGGCGTGCCAGGGCCTGCTGGCGCACAGATCGAACACGTGCCGCTGCGCGCCGCGGCAATCGCTGGCCGGCGCGACTCGCGCAATGCGCACTATGTGCTGGCCACCCTTGATCGCGCGATCAGTGGCGCCATGTCGGGCGAGTACGACGCCGTCGTCACAGCCCCGGTGCAAAAGAGTGTAATCAACGACGCGCGCATTCCGTTTACCGGACACACCGAGTATTTTGCGCAGCACACGTCGACACCGCGCGTCGTCATGATGCTGGCAGGCGAAACGCCGCACGGCCCGCTGCGAGTCGCGCTGGCAACAACGCATCTGCCGATCGCGTCGGTCGCGGCAGCTTTGTCAGCCGACGCCATTCTGGCCGTCTTGAGGATATTGTCCAGCGAGCTCAGGTCGCGTTTCGGAATCGAGTCGCCGCACGTAGTCGTGACAGGATTGAACCCGCACGCAGGAGAAGGCGGACATCTCGGACGGGAAGAGATCGAGATCATCGCGCCCGCGGTTTCCCGGGCACGCACCGAAGGTCAGCGTGTCGACGGTCCGTTGCCAGCCGACACCGTTTTCGTGCCGAGCTTCGTGCAGCGCTACGACGCCGTGCTGGCGATGTATCACGATCAAGGATTGCCGGTGCTGAAGTACGCGACGTTCGGACACGGCGTCAATATCACGCTCGGGCTGCCTTTTATCCGCACCTCGGTTGATCACGGTACGGCGCTTGATCTGGCCGGTACCGGGCGCGCCGATCCGGGCAGCATGATGGCGGCCCTGAAGCTTGCGATCCAGTTGGCAAACGGCCGAGCGCGCGAACGACACGCCGCATGATCGCGGCCGCGCGGCCGCATCGTGCACGCAAGCGCTTTGGCCAGAATTTCCTGCATGATCCAGCCGTCGTCGAGCGAATCGTTGACGCGATCGATCCGCAGCGCGGCCAGACACTGGTCGAAATAGGCCCCGGGCAAGCAGCACTGACCGAATCACTGATCGAGCGTGCGGGGCATATCCAGGCGATCGAGATCGATCGCGACCTCGCTGCAGTATTGCGCAGACGCTTCAGTGCCTCGCAGCTGACATTGATCGTGGCTGACGCGCTCAAGATCGACTGGAGCACAGTCGCGACGCGTCCGCTGCGGCTAATCGGTAATTTGCCTTACAACATTTCTTCGCCTCTGCTGTTTACACTTTGGCCGATTGCAGAGCGCGTCGTCGACCAGCATTTCATGCTGCAACGAGAAGTCGTCGACCGTATGGTGGCGGCACCGGGCGGCAAAGTGTATGGCCGCCTGTCGGTGATGCTGCAGTTTCGCTATCGCATGAGCAAGCTGTTCGACGTTCCACCTGAAGCATTCAAGCCTGCACCGCAAGTCACATCGAGCGTCGTTCGAATGGTCCCGCGCCCGCTCAACGATCTACCCGACGTTGACGCGGCGTCGTTCTCGCAAGTGGTGGCTGCCGCGTTCGGGCAGCGGCGCAAGACGCTGCGCAACGCTCTGGCCCAGCTGCTGGATGCCGGGCAGATCGTTGCAGCCGGTGTCGACCCCCGCTCACGCGCCGAAACCCAGTGCGTCGAAAGTTTCGTCGAGCTTGCGCGCGTATTCGCTAGAACAAAACCGCGCGAATGTCGACCCGCTTGATCTGATCTCGCGCGCTCTCGAATCCCGGCAGAAGCTGCGAAACCACTCTCCAGAATCGCACACTGTGGTTGAGCTCGCGCAGGTGCGCGAGCTCGTGCGCGATCACATAATCGATCACCGGTAGCGCAAAGTGCATCAACCGCCAGTTGAGCCGGATGCTGCCATCGTGCGAGCACGATCCCCACAGCGTGCGAGCCGACGACAAGCGCCAGCCTGCATAGCGCGCATCGAAGCGCCCTTCGAAGCGGATCAGACGTTGTGCAAACACAGCGCGAGCCTGCGCCTGGAACCACATCTGAAGTTCATCGCGCACCGCCACTTCTGCGGCGGGACCCGCGATCAAGCCAGATCGCAGCGCTAGCCGGATTTCGCGGGCACCGTCATCGAAATAGGTACTGGCATCTGCTTCGGCGATCCATCGCATTGTCGTTGGCGTGCCCAGGTACTGCACGGCGCCGCCGTCTGCCAGACATGCCATGCGGGGCTGTTGGTTGCGCCAGTTGCGCCAAGCGACCTGCTTCGCAAGAATCCATCGCTGGTTTTCGACGATCGCGGCCTCGATATTGCGCAACGTGATCCAGCGCGGCGCACGAACGGTCAGCCCGGAGTCATCGATGTGAAAACCGATGGTGCGTCGGCGCACGCGCTGCAGGCGGTAAGCGATGAAGTCGTTGTTCACCGCGACGCGACGCAGGCTGTGAGGCGACTCGGCGCGAGTCGTCGGATTCGTCTCGTGTGGATCGAACATCAGCAGCAGCTGGCTGCCTTGCGCGCCCTCACGCTGACTGTGTTTCAAGCTGCGTCCGCCGCAATGTCCTGCACGCCGGTGCGGCCGGGCGGCACATAGGGCGCGGTATATCGATGGGGCGCGAGTCGCCGCATTTCTGATTCGATCCACACCTCCACAGCCGACGAAACGTCTTCGGCAGTCTTGCCTGCAGGATCGATTGGCGGGCCGATCGATACCTTGACGGTTCCCGCAGTCTTGATGAATTGCCCTTTTGGCCAGCACTCGCCCGAGGTCACGGCGATTGGAACCGCGGCCGCGCCGGTACGCACAGCGAGCCGCGCGCCGCCGGTCTTGTAGCGCCTGCTCGGTCCCGGCTTGGTCCGTGTTCCCTCGGGGAAAATGACGATCCACCAGCCACGCGCGAGTCGATCCTTGCCTTGCTCCACGACCTGCTCGAAGGCCTCCTGGCCCTTGCTGCGATCGATGCTGATCATCTGCGTCGAGGCAATGCCCCAACCGAAAAAAGGCAGCCAGTTGAGTTCCCGCTTGTAAACGAAGGTCACAGGGCGCGGCATCGTAGATTGCAGCCAGAACGTCTCCCACGTTGACTGATGCTTCGGCAGCAGGATCGCCGGACCGTCGGGCAGGTTGTCCCAGCCTTCGACTTCGTACTCGATGCCGCAGATCGCGCGGGCTGCCCAGACCGCCATCCCGGTCCACACCGCGCATAGCCGGTAACGCGTGCGTAGCGGAAACAACCATCCGGCCAGCACGACAAACGACCACGGTGTGACAGTGACGAACAGAAGAGTCAGGTATGCGAGCGATCGCAGCCAGAGCATGGCACTTCAGGCGCTGAGTTTCGAAATGTCCGCGACGCGGTTCATTGTGGTTCGCAGCGCCGACAGCAGTCCCAGCCGGTTCGCGCGCAGCTTCGCGTCGTCAACGTTGACCATCACTTCGTCAAAGAAACGATCTACCGGTAGTTTCAAAGGCGCCAGCGATTTCAACATCGCTGAATAATCGCCCGAGTCGTACAGTTGCTCGGCCCACGGCCGCACAGCGCTGTATGCGTCTCCGAGCGAGCGCTCTGCGGGCTCCAGCAGCAGCGCGTTTTCAAATGTCGTAGGGACGTCTTCAGCTTTCTTGAGGATGTTGCCAATGCGCTTGTTGGCGGAAGCCAGACTTTCAGCTTCCGGCAGCTTCATGAACTCGCGCACGGCTGCGAGCTGCTGCGGCACAAGATCGACCCGGCCCGAATACGACGAGACCACTGCATCGACTTCATTGGCGGCATAGCCTTGATCGCGCAACAGGCCGCGCAAGCGTTCGGAAAGGAACATCTCGACGTCGGTCTGAACGTCAGCTTCTGCTCCGCGCGGAAACGCGGCAAACGCGCTTGTAATTAGCCAGTTCAACGGCAGAGGCAGCGATCTCTCCATTAACAGACGCAGGATTCCGATCGCATTCCGGCGCAGTGCAAAAGGATCCCTGTCACCGGTCGGTTGCTCGCCGACGCCGAACAGTCCTGCCAGTGTCTCGAGCTTGTCGGCCAGCGCCACGCAGATCGCCACCGCGCCTTGCGGCAGGGCATCACCGGCGTGTCGCGGCAAATAATGCTCACGAATCGCGCGCGACACGTCAGCGCTCTCGCCGTCATGGCGCGCGTAGTACGCCCCCATCACGCCCTGCAACTCCGGGAACTCGCCGACCATCAACGTGCGCAGGTCGGCCTTCGAAAGCCGCGCCGCACGCTCCACTGCAACCGTGTCGCCGCCCAGCTCGGTGGCAATTGAACCCGCTATCTCGGTGATTCGCTTCACGCGCTCCAGCTGCGAGCCGAGCTTGCCGTGATAGACAACGTTGGCCAGGCCATCGACACGGCTCTCCAGCGTCTGCCGGCCGTCCTGATCGTAAAAAAACTTCGCGTCGGCAAGGCGCGCTCTCACCACGCGCGCGTTGCCTGCGCGGATTGCTGCGCCACCGTCGGTCGCAGGAACGTTCGATACCAGCAAGAACCGATTGCTCAATCGGCCCGCTGCATCAGTCAGTGCAAAATACTTCTGATTTTGCTGCATCGTCAGCAGCAGGCACTCGGGCGGAACGTCCAGGTACGCAGCATCAAAGGTCGAGTCGTACACCACCGGCCACTCGACGAGCGCGGTGACCTCATCGAGCAGGTCGTCGGGCATCACCACCTGCGCGTCGTGCTTGGCCGCCTCAGCCAGAAGCAGCGCAACGATCTTTGCACGCCGCTCGGTAAACGACGCAATCACCGAGCCCTCTTCCAGCAGCTGCTCGGAATACAAGTCGGCCGAAAGCACCGCCAGAACACCCGGTGCAAGAAATCGATGCCCGTGAGTCTTCGTTCCTGCAGGCAATCCGAGCGCATGCACCGGAACCACGGCGTGTCCGTGCATCGCGATTAGCCGGTGTGCCGGTCGCACGAACTGAGTGGTGGTCACTCCATCGGCTAGTTGATAACTCATCATCTTCGGAATCGGCAAGGCAGCGATTGCACTTTCGAACACCGGCTGCAGCGCAGTCAGCAGCAGTTCACCGTGGCGAACACCCTGATACGTCAGGACTTGCTGCTTGCCGTCGCTCTCGTGCTTCAGATCCGCGGGCTCGGCTTCCAGCCCCAACGCGCTCAGTTTCTTTTTCAATGCGGCGGTGGCTTTTCCCGCGGCATCGAGTCCGACTGCAACCGGAAGCAGCTTCTGAGTGAAGCCCGTATCGACGGAGCGCTTGGCGACATGGCTCAGATGCACCGCCAGCCGGCGCGGAGACGCATAGACGGTGCGAACGGTTTCGTCAGCGACAAACCGGCGCGCGCGCAGCCCGTTCTCGATACCTGAAGCGAACGCCTCAGCCAGCGCCTTGAGTGACTTTGGCGGCAGCTCTTCGGTATGAATCTCGATGAGCAGCGACGCGTTCACACCAGCTCTATCTCGATTGCCTGCACCATCGGAAAGCCGAGCCGCTCGCGCGACTCGTAGTAGCTCTGTGCGACTGCGCGGGACAGCGTCCTGATGCGGGCGATATACGACGCCCGCTCAGTCACGCTGATGGCACCGCGCGCATCGAGCAGATTGAACGTGTGACTGCACTTCAGAACCATTTCGTAAGCAGGCAGCGCCAGCCGCGCACCCATCAGTCGCTGCGCTTCGGCTTCGAACAGGTTGAACTGCGTCAGCAACACCTGCGGATCGCTGGCTTCGAAGTTATAGCGGCTCTGCTCGACCTCGTTCTGATGAAACACATCACCGTAGCTCAGTTGCCTTTCAACGCCGCGATCGCGCCAGGTCGTGTAAACGAGATCGAACACGCTGTCGATGTCCTGCAGATACATCGCCAGGCGCTCGAGCCCGTAGGTGATCTCGCCGGTGATCGGCTTGCATTCGAGTCCGCCGACCTGCTGAAAGTACGTGAACTGCGTGATCTCCATCCCGTCCATCCAGACTTCCCAGCCGAGGCCCCACGCGCCAAGCGTCGGATTTTCCCAGTTGTCCTCGACGAAGCGGATGTCGTGCACCAGGGCATCAATGCCCAGAGCATCCAGCGAACCCAGGTAGACATCGACGATATCGATCGGCGAAGGCTTCAGCACAACCTGATATTGATGATGCTGGTGCAAGCGGTTCGGATTCTCACCGTAGCGGGCATCCTTCGGTCGCCGCGACGGCTGCACGTACGCGGCACGCCACGGTTCAGGGCCCAGCGCTCGCAGGAACGTTGCAGGGTGCGACGTACCCGCGCCGACCTCCAGGTCGAGCGGCTGCAGCAACGCACAGCCCTGCTCGCTCCAATATTTTTGCAAGCGAAAAATGGTTTCTTGAAAGGTGATCATCAGCGAGCGATTGTACGGACCGGCACATGGACCGGCGATCACCTGCCTCGCCTGAAGAACGCGAATGCGACCAACAAAGCTGCGAGCAGCAACGCAGGCCAGTTACCGTATCGAATGAATGGGGTGCGGCCCTGATGGCCTTGTACGAAGCCGTCGAGGGCGCCGCTTCTTAGAGCGGGAAGCTGTGCGACGACCGAACCCCGAGCGTTGATGATCGCGGTAGCGCCGGTATTCGTTGCGCGCAGCATGGGATGCTGTGTCTCGAGCACACGCATGCGTGAAATCTGCAGGTGCTGAGGCAGCGCGAGCGAATCCTCGAACCACGCAAGGTTGGAAAGATTCAACATCAAGGTCGGAGGGGTTTCCGACGTGCGCCAGGCATCGATGATTTCCTCGCCAAACAGATCTTCGTAGCAGATGTTGACCGCGACGCCCTGGCCGGCGAGCTTCAGGGGCTGCGCTGAACGACCGCGCTGCTGGTCACCAATGGGCATCTGCATCAGATCGACGAACCAGCGAAATCCGGTCGGAATGAATTCGCCAAAAGGGACCAGATGACGCTTGCTGTACCGGAGCGGCGCCGCGCCGGCTGCATCGATTTCGGCGGGTGCAAACGCCACCGCGCTGTTGAAATACTGATTACGTGGCTCCTCAAGAAAAACACCGAATATCACTGCAGCTTGCTGCGCGCGAGCGAAATCCTGAAACGCACGTAGATACGAAGGCGGCACGTGCTGCAGCGGCACCGGAAAAATCGACTCGGGAAGGGCAACGAGGTCGACCTTCGGACCCTGCATCAAAGCCCAGTGCGTCGTGAACGAGTGCGCAATCCCGTCGGGCTCGAACTTCAGGTCCTGCGCAATGTTTCCCTGCACCAGCCGCACGCTGATCGGTTGCCCTGCTGGCTGTGTCCATTGACGCGAGTCTCCCAGCCATCCACCCGCGACCGCCAGCGCGAACACCGCTGCGATCCACCGATATCGGCGAGCGCGCGCCTCGCGCAGCGGCAGCGTCAGCAGTGCCAGTCCGCCAGCCACCAGCGCAGCAATTAGCGTCACGCCGTACACGCCCAGGGTGGGTGCCCAGCCTGCCAATGGACCCTCGGTATGCGCGTAGCCGCTTGCCAGCCACGGAAACCCGGTCAACACAGTGCCGCGCAACCACTCGGAGATCGTCCACAGTGCAGGCAGTCCAATGGCGATCCTTACTGCCGAGGCCGGAAACGACTTGCGCGCCACACCCAGCGCCAGGGCCGGATACACCGCGAGGTAAGCGCAGAACGCCGCGGTAGCCGCACCGGCCAGCACAACCGGCATCTGGCCGTACACGTGCATGCTGACGTAGACCCACGAGATGCCGACCCCGAACCAACCGAGGCCGAATGCAAAGCCAAGCGCGGCGGCCTGCTTGATGGAATTAGAGCGCGCCTCCAGCGCGAACAGCGCAGCCAGTGCCAGGACCTGAAGCCATGGCAGATTGAAAGGCGCAAACGAGCACGCGTGCAGTGCTCCCGCGAGCAAAGCGACTAATGCCCGAAAAAAACCGTTGCGACGAGACGGTGTCATGCCGATCCCGACAAACCGACGACGCGCGATCGTGTCGTGCAGTCCCGGACCGCCGCAATGGGGATCAAGCTGGATGCTTCTGCTCGTCCGTGTCGGCGAACTCTTCGACCACCGTCCGCTTGGGCAGGCGGGTGACCAAAAAGAGATGCGGAGTCCGCGCATCGGCACGAAGAACCTCGAAGCGAAGATCGTCCAGGACGACCGCATCGCCGCGCCGGGGGACACGGCCAAACTGCTCGGTCAGCAACCCACCGATGGTGTCGAATGACGCATCTGAAAGTTGAGTCTCGAATCGGGTGTTGAACAGCCCGATCTCGGTCAGTGCCCTGACACGATATCGCCCCTCGCCATCTGTGACGATCGCGTCATCGCCCTCGTCGATGTCGTGTTCGTCCTCGATCTCGCCGACGATCTGCTCCAGCACATCTTCGATGGTTATCAACCCGGCTATGCCGCCGTACTCATTGACCACGATCGCGATATGGTTATGGTCCGCGCGAAACTCGCGCAACAGCACATTCAGCGGCTTGCTCTCCGGAATGAACACGGCCGGGCGCAAGCTGGCGCGCAAGTCGAAGTCGGGTTCGACGTAAGAACGCAGCAGGTCTTTCGCCAGCAGGATTCCAATCACCTGATCCGGACTTCCCTCGATAACCGGAAAGCGCGAATGCGCTGTCTGAATCACGAACGGCATCCATCCCTGCGGCGGCTCGGCAATGTCGATCACGTCCATTTGCGAGCGTGGAATCATCAGATCGCGCGCGCGCAGCTCCGAAACCTGAAGCACGCCTTCGATCATCGAAAGCGCATCGCCGTCGAGCAGATCGCGCTGATGGGCTTCGTGCAGCAATTGCAGCAGTTCCTCTCGATTTTCCGGCTCGCGGAAAATGAACGCGCTCAGGCGTTCGAGGAGGCTCTTGTGCTTCTGGGAGACGGCGGAACGACTCGGCGGGGGTTCTGACATTCGGCGCGGAAAGCGGCGGAAGCCGATCGCCTTCCAAGTGTGCGACGAATCCAGAATACACGACCTCGACTTGACAATAACCGACTCCGCTGCTGCGGGTGGCTACTGATAAGGATCCCGTTTCCCGAGCCCCTTCATGATCCGAATCTCCCGCCGCGCCATCCGGTTCGCCTGGACGGCGTTGCCGTGCCCGTACCCGTGTGCGTGCAACGTCGCGTGGACGATCAGATGGGCCAGATGGTCTTGAAGGGACTTGTTTAGCGCGCGCGCATCACGTCGCGCGACCGGCACGCAGATGACGATGTCGGCATGGACACGGGGACGGGTCGAGTAAGCGAACGTCAGAACGTCGGCGGCGTAATCCTTGCCGCGAAAATCAGCATTCAGGCGCCGCCCTTCCCGGCTGCGGACAAACCGAAGCGTGAGCTGCGCATCGCGCTCGAGCGCCGCGCCGATCCAGCGCGCGATCGTCGAGCGCGCAGAAAGACCATTGAACCGCGCGCGACCCTGAATCGTCAGTTCGAGCGCCGGCACGCAAGTCCGCGCAGTGGCTAGCTGGCGCGGCGGCGCGTTTCGCCGACGAGCGCGGCTACCGGCCGCGCTGATTCCGCCGCTTGGGCCCGTTCTTCGGCCGATTCGTACGCTTCGACGATGCGACCGACCAGCGGATGCCTGACCACATCAGCAGCGGTGAAGTACGTGAATGCAATGCCGCGTACCTCGGCCAGTACATGCTGCGCCTCGATCAAGCCGCTCGTCGTCCCACGCGGCAGATCCATCTGCGTCACGTCGCCGGTCACGACGGCCTTGGACCCAAATCCGATGCGCGTCAAAAACATCTTCATCTGCTCACGCGTCGTGTTCTGCGCCTCGTCGAGGATCACGAACGATTGGTTCAGAGTCCGCCCCCGCATATAGGCAAGCGGAGCGATTTCGATCGTCTGCCTCTCCAGCAGGCGCTGGGTCTTGTCGAACCCGAGCAAATCGAACAGCGCGTCATACAACGGACGCAGGTAGGGATCGACCTTCTGCGCCAGATCTCCGGGCAGAAATCCAAGGCGCTCACCGGCTTCGACCGCGGGCCGCGTCAGCACGATGCGCTTGGCGACGTCGCGCTCGAGCGCATCGACGGCAGCTGCTACCGCGAGGTACGTCTTGCCCGTGCCTGCCGGCCCGATGCCGATCGTGATGTCATGCGCGAGGATGGCTTCGATGTAGTCGCGCTGTCGCGGGGTACGGCCACGTAGATCGGGGCGCCGCGTATGCAGCTGAGGCAGCGCCGCATCGTCAGCCGAGACGTCCGCGTCGGACTGCTCGGTGCGCGATCCGGCGCGCGGCAGCGAACGACGACCTCGCAACTCAACGAAGTAGAGCTGGATATCTTCGACCGATATCGGGCGCTGCGTCTTGCGCGCGTGTTCGAGGAAGAACTCGAGCACTGTCAGAGCAGCCTGTGCATTGTCAGACCCGCCTTCGATACGAAACTGATGACCCCTGCGGGCCACCGAAACATCGAGTTCGGTTTCGATCTGGCGCAGGTTGGCGTCGAGCGCGCCGCTCAGATTCGCAAGTACCGCGTTGTCCGCGTCGGCCGCAAACCTGAGTACTTTTTTCGCCGCCGACGCGCGTTTGACCAACTAGACGCCCATCCGCAACATCGGCGCTCGCAACGCTTCAGTCAACGTCTCCGACGCTTCGGAATAATGGGCGCGCGTTTCGGCGCTCAAGCCGGGCTTCGCGGCCGCCGCCGCCAGCCAGTCGCGCAACTGCTTTGCGTCGCGCCGCAGCAGCGCGCGCGCGTCGGCTGGATAACCCCCCGATGAGCCCAACAGGCCCGAGGTCAGCCGACGCAGATGTTCACGCTGCAGATTGCGACGCATGCTGTCGCTGTCGACACCCAGACGTGCCTCTTCCCAGATCGACCGCTGCACGGTTCCGTACAGTTCGGAAAGCGTAAACGGCTCGACTTTTCTTCCACCCGGTGCAACCGAGCGCGAGCTGTTTTCGGCGACACGGCGCGCCACCACGGGGCTCATCAGCCGATTCAGTACGTCGCGCTGCACCGCGAGAACGCGTTCGGGAAGGTTGAGCTCGTACGGAGATCCTGCGGCAACATAGTTGCTCAGATAGAGCGAATCGCGCTCCAGCCGTTCGGTGACCAGTTTTCGCATGAAGTTGGGGGACACTTTGAAGCTGTCGCTGCGCAGCAGACCTTGCGCAATCAGATTCAGTGCTTCGCGCTGCTTGGCCGCTTCGATCGCGGTCACCGGCAGGCGCGAGCTGCCCGCATAGTCGTTGACCAGCTCCGAGCCGCCGATGTACTTGGCCGCGGTACCCATCGCATACCCCATCTGCGAAAACCCTGCGAGGAAGCGGCGCCGCAGCAGCGAGTAGCTCTCGCCGCTCGCGAGCTGCCGCTGCTCGAGCCGTTGCCACAGTTCCTGCGACAGCTGCATGCGGCGCTTGAAAAAAGCCAGCGGGTCGTTTCCGAGGTCGCCCTGGTTGACCAACGGATCGATGGCGACACCGATATCCTCATCGGTCGCAAACGCCAGCTGCGGTTCGTTGGCGCGAACGGCAATTTTCGCCAGCTCTGCGCTTTCCTCCTCAACAGTAAACGGCTTGTACGCGTATTCGAGTGCCCAATAGTCGTACGCGCCCAAGGTCGGCGTGAAATACGCGCCCTGCTTTTCGCCCCTAAGCGCGAGATTGACCGGCGTGTACTCCATCACCGAACCGGTCAGCCCGTTCTTCTCGGCATACGACTTGTCGGAGGCCTGCGCAAGGCTCACCGCGGTCGATGCGCGGAAGTTATGGCGCAGTCCGAGGGTGTGACCCACCTCGTGCATCGTCACATCTTTCAGGAAATCGAACACCAGTTGGTCCGCTTCAGGACTATTCGGGTCGAGCTCGCCGCGCGCTTCGAGTAGCGCCAGCGCGAATCCCACCTCGCGCGATGCGTGTTCGAAGTGCGTGCACAAGCGCGCCAGATTACCTCCAGCGATCGCCATCGACACCGGGTTCAACTCGCCGGACACCGGGTCGTACATTGGCGTGTAACTCACAACGCCCTCGGTCTTCAACGCCCGCACGTTACGCACCTGGCTCGCGTCCCAGCCGATGTCGGCGTCGAGAATTTCGCCGGTGCGCGGATCCACCTGCGACGGGCCGATCGCGCCAAACGAAGGTGTCGATGTGGCCAGCCAGCGCACCGATGAATACTGCGTCTCGCCAAGGTCATAGTCGGCATCATCGGGCTGCTGCTTGACCACCAGCACATTCTTGAAACCGATCCGTTCGAATCCCTTGTTCCACTCGAGAATCCCCTGCCGAATCGGCTCGCGATATTTCTCCGGGATTTCGTTGCCGAGATAAAAGACGATCGGCTTGACCGGTTCCGAAACGCTGGCGGTAGGGTCTTTTTTCTCGAGCCGCCAACGCTGCACATACCAGCGCACTGGCAGGAATTTCGAATCGTCGCTGAAATTGACCTTCGCGATCCCGAAATGGCCGATGCGAGAGTCCGCCAGCCTCGGCCGCATCGGGTTCTCGGGAAGCTTCGTGAACGTATACAGAAACCCGAGGAACAGACTGCGCGGATCTTCCAGCACGATCGGCGGCGGATAAAAAGGTTGCGGCATCGCACCCGGAATCGGCGATGCCGGAGCGGGCACCGGAATCCGAGGCTGCGCGTAATGCGCGGTCACGTCGAACACCGTGCGCTCGCTGTTGGTCTTGACCGACTGGATGAACGAGTTGCGCGGGTCGAACTGGAACGAGTTGCGATACGCCATCTCGATTGCATGCGAGGCGCGCGGCATGTCGGTCAACAACAACGCATTCGCATCGATCAAAATCGACTTGCGCTCGGGATGCGGTGCGCTCGCGATCGGCGCCGAGCCGAGAAGGCTGTCCGAAAAACCGTTCTTAACGGCGCGCTCTTCCGGAGAGCCAGGACGCGCAATGAATGTCGTGTTCTTTGCAAGCAAGTGCACGTTGGCACCGGCCTTGCGAAACTCACCGACATATTCGCCGCCGGTGCCGTAGTACGACGATCCCATCAGACCGCCAAACAGCATCCGCTCGCCGATTCCGCGCGCCATGTTGATCGACAGAAAAAAAGGCTTATCCAGTTGATCGGCGGGGATCTCGATCCAGGTGCGCTCGTCCTTTTGCCAGATCGGAAACAAGCCAGGCAGCTGCTTAGCGTCCTTGATCACTTCGGCAAACGGCCGAGGCGCCCCAGCAGGAGGCGCTGGCGGCGCCGCGGGTGCGTTGGGCGCGGCCCCTCCGCCGCCGGCAGCGGCACCCGCGCCCGCTGTCGGTGCGGCCGCTGGAGCCGATGCGGACGGCATTGCGGACGTACCGGTTGCGGCTGCGGCCGCCCGCGTGTCACCCGTGGCAGATTGCGTTGTGGCGCACGCGCAAAGCATCATCGCCGTTAACGCTGCCGTAAAGACGGTAGCCAACCTCGATGTGCCACGCGCCGCTTTTACATCAATCATGTTGAACCTCCTAGCGATTCTGGACCTCGAGCACACGGGCGCCAAAGCCCGCTGTCGCCCCTCCGTAGCGGCGCCGATCGTAACGCGCGCCCTCGTTTATTGAGCGTATTTCGTCGCGCGTAAAGGCAATTCGTCGCACGCCATCAGAGTGGGTTCATGCCGATCGAGTTCCCCGCGCAGCGAATGGGGCAGCGCCCGCACCACGCGGACGTTGACCATCTTGCCGACCAGCTCGCGGGCGTGCAGACCACCGCAAAAATTGATAACCCGATTATTCTCAGTGCGCCCCATCAGTTCGTCGGTGTTGCCCTCGGCGCCATTCTTCGAAGATCCTTCGACCAAAATGCGCTGCTGCGAGCCCACCATCGCCGCGCTGATACGATCGGCGTTGGCGCTAATCGCGACCTGCAAGCCTGCCAAGCGCGTGAGCTTCGTTGCCTGCGGTGTGTCGTCGGAAAAATCCGCCGCCGGTGTGCCCGGCCGCTTGCTGTAGATGAAACTGAAACTGGCGTCGAATCCGATTTCCTCTATCAGACGCATCGTCAGTTCATGGTCCTCGGGGGTCTCGCCTGGAAAGCCGACGATAAAGTCCGACGACAGCGAAAGACGCGGACGGACCCGCCGCAGGCGCCGCACGATCGACTTGTATTCCAGCACGCTATAGCCGCGCTTCATCGTTGCCAGCACGCGATCGCTGCCCGACTGCACCGGAAGATGCAGATGATCGACCAGCGCCGGCACGCGCGCATAGACGTCGATCAGTCGCTGCGTGAATTCCTTCGGATGCGACGTCGTGTATCGGATGCGCTCGATGCCCGGGATCTCGGCAACGTACTCCAGCAGTTGCGCGAAATCGGCATCGCCGGCGCGATAGGCATTGACGTTCTGGCCGAGCAGCGTCACTTCCTTCACGCCGTGGTCCGCAAGATCGGCCACCTCGACGAGAACGTCATCGATCGGACGTGAGACCTCCTCTCCGCGCGTATAAGGCACGACGCAAAAACTACAGTACTTGCTGCAGCCTTCCATGATCGAGACAAACGCATTTGCGCCCTCAACGCGCGGCGGCGGCAAGTGATCGAACTTCTCGATTTCTGGAAACGAGATATCGACTTGCGGCCGGCCGCTTGCGCGCCGCTTTTCAATCAGCGCCGGCAGTCGATGCAGCGTCTGTGGGCCGAACACCAGATCGACATACGGCGCGCGCTCGACGATCGCGGCGCCTTCCTGGCTCGCGACGCAACCTCCGACGCCGATCAGCAGGTCGGGATTGGCCCGCTTCAGGTGCTTGACGCGTCCCAGGTCGGAGAAGACTTTTTCCTGCGCCTTTTCGCGCACCGAGCACGTATTAAAGAGGATCACATCGGCCGCAGCAGGGTCGTCGGTCGCGACCAGACCTTCGGAGGCATGCAGCACGTCGGCCATCTTGGCCGAGTCGTACTCGTTCATCTGGCAGCCGAAGGTGCGGATGTAGAGCTTTTTCGCGCGCATTTGCAACTGCAGGTTAGACGAAGCCGCCGCCGGTTAGCCGCTGATCATTTTTCGGACGGCAGGATCCAGACATGCGTGATCTGTCCGGAGGCATCGACCCGGTAACGCACCTTGCTGTTGGCCGGCACCTGATTCGGCGTCACGCTCGAATTATTGGCGCCAACAATCCGCGCGCCCGGCGCCAACCGGTAATCCTTGCGATCGATCGTGACGATCGGCAACTGCTGCGTCGTCATCACGCCGACCATCGAACCGTCGGCCAGTCGGTTCGACGAAGTGCACGCTACAAGCGTCGCAGTGGCTGAAAACAAGAGGGCAGCAATCGTGCGCATAGGAATAATTTTGGTGGCGGATCAGGGACTCGAACCCCGGACACACGGATTATGATTCCGCTGCTCTAACCGGCTGAGCTAATCCGCCGAGGGCGCGCATTATGTCACGCGCGCGGCCGCCACATCGAGTAGAAATGATGGACCGGCCCATGCCCTGCCCCGACAGAAAGTTGGTCCGCGTGCTGCAGTGCTTCGGTGAGATACGCCTTGGCCTGGCGTGCCGCTTCCGGCATATCGCCCGTTTGCGGCAGCAGCGCTGCCAGCGCTGCCGACAGCGTGCAGCCGGTTCCATGCGTGTTTTTTGTGTCGACTCGCGGCGCATTCAGCTCGATCATTCGATCGCCGTCGGTCAGCAGGTCAAATGCATCGTCACCCGGCAAGTGCCCGCCCTTAAGGTAGACCCAGCGCGCGCCGCTTGCGCGCATCAATTCGCGCAGTCGCTCCGCGACGCGGTACATCTCCTTGACGGTCTCGACTGTGCGCGATTCCAGCAACATTCCTGCCTCGGGCAGATTCGGCGTGATCACCGTCGCCAGCGGCAGCAGCATCTCGCGCAACGCACCGACCGCGCTCTTCTCGAGTAGCAAATCGCCGCTCTTGGCAACCATCACCGGGTCGAGCACTCGGTGCGCGGTGTCGCGAGCGGCAAGACGATCGGCAACCACCTCGATCACCGCAGCCTGGCCGAGCATGCCGATCTTCAGCGCGTCGATACGGACATCAGCAAACAAGGCATCGATCTGGCGTGCGACAAACGCAGGGTCGACCGCCAGCACACCGGCGACCTCCTTGGTGTTCTGCGCGGTCAACGCCGCAATAACCGCGCACGCATATGCGTGCTGAGCGCTAATCGCCTTGATGTCGGCAACGACCCCGGCGCCGCCGGAAGGATCGACGCCAGCGATCGTCAGCACATTGGGGATCGCCGATTTCATCGGCGCGAGCTTGCCACATCCAATTGCAATGCGACGAAGCGCAGCTTGTAGGTCGTGAAATGCAAATTCGCCTCTCTGATCAGCCAGCGGCCGCTGATAGACTTTCCCGCAGGCAGCAACTTCGGGAACAGGCATTGATGCAGGCGGAGCTGGACTTCGAAAAGGCGCGTTACAACATGGTCGAGCAGCAAGTGCGGACCTGGGACGTGCTTGACCAGTCGGTGCTCGACCTGCTGTTTGTGGTCAAGCGCGAGAATTTCGCGCCGCCGGCGTATCGCGGGATTGCGTTTGCCGACATGGAAATTCCGCTCCGCGTCGATGATTGGGACAGCGGCGAATTCATGTGGGCGCCCAAGATGGAAGCGCGCATATTGCAGGCGCTTTCTGTCCGGCCGCGCGACCGCGTGCTCGAGATCGGCACCGGGTCGGGCTACATGGCGGCGCTGCTGGCCCACAAGGCTGACGATGTCGTGTCGGTCGAAATCGAGCCGCGGCTGATGGCGTTTGGCGAAGCCAATCTGCGCCGCGCAGGCGTTCACAACGTGCGGGTCAAGCGGGCTGATGCGGCGCAGGGATTTGCCGACGATGCGCCTTATGACGTGATCGTGGTCACCGGCT
Organism: Burkholderiaceae bacterium; assembly: GCA_040003315.1. Classification (GTDB taxonomy): domain Bacteria; phylum Pseudomonadota; class Gammaproteobacteria; order Burkholderiales; family Burkholderiaceae_F; genus JACCZX01. Next base: position 22,373 of record JBDUCU010000001.1, read on the forward strand.
CGCTGGCGATCGTCCCGGCATCGCTGATCGGCCAGTTGAAAAGGGGTGGTCGACTGGCTGCGGTCGTCGGCGAAGAGCCGGCGATGGTGGCGCAGATCATCACCCGCGTCAGCGACGCAGGCGTTGACACGTTGAGTTTGTTCGAAACCAACGTACCGCCGCTGCTGCATGCCGAACGCCCGTCGAGCTTCAAGTTTTGATGAAGCCGCTATCGGCGCCGGAACTTGCGGCGTGGTTGGCGGATGAGACGCGCGACAGGCCCCTGCTGGTCGACGTGCGTGAGCCGTGGGAAAGCGAGTTATGCCGAATCGAAGGCTCCGAGCTGGTGCCGATGCAGCAAATTCCGCAGCACCTGGGACAGTGGCCATCTCAGCGCGATGTCGTCTGCATCTGTCACCATGGAGGCCGCAGCATGCACGTGGCGATGTTCCTAGAACGTCATGGCTTTGCAAGTGTCTTCAATCTGACTGGCGGCGTCGACGCGTGGGCGCGGCAGATCGATCCGGCAATGCCGAGGTACTAGTGGAGAGGTGGATGAGAACAAGAACAACCGCAACAAGACATCTCGCATGGCGCCAGGTCGCGGTGACGATCATCAGCGCAACGCTGTCGCTTGCGCTGGCGAGCAGCGCATGGGCACAAGTCCAGCCCCGCGTCGACGCACGCCGCGTGGCGGGCACTGCGACGACCGCGACACGCAACGATTTGCTCGGCGTCTATCGCGAAGCGCTGACCAACGATGCGTCGCTGGCGTCGGCCCGCGCCACGCAGATGGCGACACAGGAGCGAGTACCGCAGGCACGGGCCGCGCTGCTGCCGAATCTGGGCGCCAGTGCGAGATACGACTACAACATCTATCACTCGTCGGATGGCGGGCTGGGAACGAGCGTCAACAGCACCTACAGTGCGTACGGCGCCGGGCTGAACCTGACAGTACCGATTTATCGGCCGCAAAACTGGACTGCGCTCGACCAGGCGCGCCTCACGGTGCTGCAGAGCGAGGCGCAGCTCGCGCAGTCGAACCAAGACCTCGCACTGCGCGTGGCAACCGCGTATTTCAATGTACTCGCTGCTCGCGATCAGGTGATTGCGCTTGCGGTATCGAAGCAGGCTACCGGTGAGCAGTTGCAGCAGGCGCGCCGGGAATTCGAGGTGGGTACCAAGACCATCATCGACACCAACGAGGCGCAGGCGCGATTCGATCAGATCGTCGCGCAGGAGCAAGTTGCGCTGGGGGCACTCCTGGTGCGCCGAAGCGAGCTGCAGATCATCGTCGCGCGCGAGCCCGATACTCTGGCACCACTGCGCGAGCGGCCAACGTTGAATTCGCCGTTGCCGCAGGACATCAACGAATGGGTGCGCTCGGCCGAAACGAATAGTTATTCGGTGCAGATCGCCCGCTCGGCGTACGAAATTGCCAGCCGCGAAATCCAGCGCCAGCGTGATGCTTACAAACCAACCGTCGATATCACCAGCGGCTACAACTTCAACCAGTTCAACGGAACTCAAAGCAGCGATCGAAATCCACGGATCAACAGCGGCTCGATCGGCGTTCAGCTCAACATTCCGATTTACACCGGCGGACTGATTCAGAGCCGCGTGCGCGAAGCACTGGCCTTGCAAGATCGCGCCAGCGCGGACCTCGAGCTCTCGCGCCGCACGGCCGCCAACGCCGCGCGCGATGCGTACACCGGAGTCAATTTCGGCCTGGCGCAGGTGAGCGCACTGGAGTCGGCCGAAGTCTCGGCCCGCACGCAGCTTGAATCGACTCAGCTCGGCTACGAAGTCGGCGTGCGGATTCAGCTCGACGTACTGAACGCGACCACGCAACTGGTGCAGACGCAGCGCGACCTGAAGCGGGCGCGCTATGACTTCCTGTTGTCCGGGCTGCGCCTTAAGGCCGCCGCGGGCACTCTCGGCGATGACGACATGGCCGCGGTGAATGCGTTGCTGGATCCTCCTCAACCGATCACCGTGCCGGAAATAGCCCCGATCAACATCCGTGCGCCGCTGCGCGGCGACCCACCCGCGCTGACGCCGCCAGGGGCCCCGTCGGCACCTGCAACGAGAACGCCGACAACACGCACGCCGAGAAGCTCGACGGCGCCCGGCGCTACCGATCCGGCGTCAGTGCCTTTGCGGACTCCGACGCCGCCCGGGACACCGACTCCGCCGCGATAAGCCGCGCCAGCCGATCGGCGGTGCGCGCCGTCGCACCGCGATGTGCCATCGCAAACCGCAGTGCGGCTTCGCTCATGCACTCGCGCCGCCCGGGTTGCGCGGTGATCGACGCCATTGCGGCGATAACGTCGGCCGCAGTGTCGCCACGCACGGCGGCGCCGGCCGCGATCGCATCCTCAGTCGCCTGTGCAAAATTGAACGTGTGGGCACCGACCACCACCGGCGTTCCGACCGCGCACGCTTCGATCAGATTCTGACCGCCCAGACTGACCAAGCTGCCGCCGACGAATGCGACGTCCGCCGCCGCGTAATACATCGCCATCTCGCCCATCGAATCGCCAAGAAAAATATTCGCGCCCGTGCGCGAGTCGAAATGCAGCTCCGAACAGCGGACCAAGGGCACACCGTGCGCTTCGATCAGCCGCCCGACCTGATCGAATCGTTGCGGATGACGTGGAACGATGATGACTGCGGCGTCGTCGCGCCCCGACAGGGCGGTCATCAGCATTTCCTCTTCACCATCGCGCGTGCTCGCGAAGAGCCACACGGGCCGGTCGCCGAGCACCCGCCGCCAGGCGATGCCGCGATCAACCAGCGCTCGATCAGGTGCGAAGTCGAATTTCATGTTGCCAACGACTTCAACCTGATGCGCTCCAACCGTTCGAAGTCGCGCCGCGTCGGCGTCCGTCTGCGCCAGAACCGCTGAGAAACATGCCGCGGTCTCTCGCAGGAGCGCGGCATACCGGCGCGACAGTTGATACGACCGCTCCGACAGCCGCGCATTCACGAGTGCCATCGGCACGCGGACCTGTGCGGCGATCGCGAGCAGATTTGGCCATGCCTCTGTTTCGATGCTGATGCCCAGCACGGGGCGAAAGGCACGCAGGAAACGGCGCACTGCGTACGGCAGGTCGTACGGAAGATAACTCTGGGTCACGCGACCCGGCCATTGGCTGGCGAGCTCGGCGCCGGCGGCGCGGCCGGTCGGCGTCATATGGGTCAGCAAGAAACAGTGCCGCGGATAGCGCTCCGCCAGCAGCTTGATCAACGGCTCCGCGGCACGGGTCTCGCCGACCGATACCGCATGCACCCAGATCAGTGGCTGCCGCGCATCGGCCGCAATGCGCGCAAAACCGAAACGCTCGCCCCAGTGCAAGCGGTATTCGGGCTGTCGTCGCGACCGGTAGAGCAAATAAAGTGCAGCAAACGGCGCAGCCAGGAAAACAACGATCGTGTAAACAAAGCGCGCCGCACTCATGCCGTGTGTGCCATCACGCGTTGCACGGCTTCGATCACTTCGGAGGTGGTTGGTCCCCGTTTAGCGCTGCCGACGCTGGCGACTGCATTTGCTGCCGATGCGTCGCCAACCAAGCCCACCAGCGCGGGGTCGTAATCACAAAAAATGCCAACGGTCGACCTGCCAAGCGCTGCCGCGAAGTGAGTGAGGCCGGTATCGAGCCCCACCACGACGGGCGCCAGAGCGAGCGTCGCCGCAATCGAGTCAAGCGTCGCTCGCGGCCTGACGATTGCGCGCCGCATCTGGCGAGCCAACACCTGCGCACGTTGCTGTTCCTCCGGCGATCCCCAGAACAGGACGCTTGGAATGCCGTTGTCCGCGATCCATCGCTCGACGGCGAGCCAGCGGTCATCGGGCCAGAGCTTCGTGGCCCGACTGGCATTGACGAACAACACCGCAGCCCTGTCGTCGCGCGTTTGCGCATGACTGACCGCCGCATCGATGCCGAAACGCGGCTGCGCCGTCACCTGATAGCCGAGCGCGCGTGCCCCCAGTTGGCGACATCGCTCGACTGCATGCAGCTCGCGTGGCACCGCGAACCGGTGCTTGTATAAGTTCGAAGCGAATCCTTCGCGCGCTGTCGACGCATCGAAACCTGCGATCGGCGCACCGGTCCAGCGCGCGAGCCATGCACTCTTAGCAAGGCTCTGCACGTCCAGAACCAGGTCATACCGTGCGGCACGCAACGCCGTCTTCGCAATGCGCACTTCGCGCCACACCGCGGGGTCGAACGGACGCTTGCGCCAGCGGCGCAAAGCAACCCGATGAACAGCGGCAACGTAGCGGCTCATCGCGGGAATCGCGGCGAAGTTTTCTTCGACGAGCCAGTCAACGGTCGCGTCGGGGCGCGCATGCGTGATGTCGGCCGCCAATGGCAGCGCGTGCACGACGTCACCCATCGAAGACGTCTTGACGATCAGGATTCGCACTGTGCCGGAGTGTCAGGAAAGGATTGATATTCCCTTTACAGCCGCAAAATCCCTGTCGTGCGTTACCAGTGCGGCCGCCTGAATGGCCACTGCGCTTGCCACCTGTATCGCGTCGGCCAACTTGAGCTTCATGCGCGCGCGCATGCTTGCTGCACTCTCCGCAATATCAATCGTCAGAGGGACAACCTGCCACGACTCGACGATCGCTCGATACCGTCGAGCCAGCGCCTCGTGCCCATTGCTCAACGGACCGACGAGAATCTCGGCAATCGCGATGGTGGTAACAGCAAAGTAGATTTCGCCGGCCGCCTGGCGCTCGAAAAGAGGCACAAAGCGTTGCGCGAACGTCCGATGACCTTCCAGGACGTAAATGATGGGAGCACTATCGACCAGTACGACAGCGCCTTCAGGCAATGCGCTTGCGTCTAGCGGTCCCATTCGCCGCGAAGCAGCCGAAGCGTGCTCCTGCTATTGCGCCCCCACAAGCCCTTGCCCGAACCCGCAACGGTAAGCATGCTTTGTTGCCCGCCCGAAAGCGCAACATGATCCACGGGCACAATCGCCGCCACCGACTTTCCATGCCGTGTGATTACGGTGCAATAGCCCTTGGTTGCTTCAGCTAGAAGGGCCGGCAGCTGGCTCCTAGCTTGTTCTGCACCCAAATACCGTGTTTTTTTCATTGGATTTCCATTTCTGCAGACCGTACGGATTGTACGGTTCGTTCGACCGTTTGTCCAATGAAACTAGTCGCGATACCCGTTCGGGTTTTGCTGCTGCCAGCGCCAGCCATCTGCACAGGCATCGTCGACCGTCAGCACCGAACGCCAGCCCAACAGCCGCTCGGCCAAAGCAGCGTCGGCCCAGCATGCGGCGATGTCGCCCGCGCGCCGCGGACCGATCGCAAATGCAATGCTGCGGCCGGCCGCACGTTCGAACGCAGCAACCATCTGCAGGACGCTGGTGCCGTGACCGGTACCGAGATTGATGGCCTGGTAGCCGCTGTGCCGGAAGGCATATTCGAGCGCGCTGACGTGACCGCGCGCAAGATCCATCACGTGCAGATAGTCGCGCACGCCCGTGCCATCGGCCGTCGGCCAGTCGTTGCCCCAGACGGTCAGCTGGTCGCGCTTGCCGATCGCCACTTGCGCGATGAACGGAAACAGATTGTTCGGCACATCGTGCGGAGCCTCGCCGATCAGACCACTCGGATGCGCGCCGATCGGGTTGAAATAGCGCAGCGCGATCGCGGTGGCGGTGGTGTCTGCATGGCACCAATCTTTCAGGATCTGTTCGACCATCGCCTTCGTCTGACCATACGGATTGATCGGATGCACCGGAGCGTGTTCGGCAAGCGGCAGCTGCTCCGGAACGCCGTAAACGGTCGCCGACGAACTGAACACGAGCCGCTGCACGTTTCTCTCGCTCATGGCATCGAGCAGCGCGAGCGCACCGCCGACGTTGTTACCGTAATAATCGATCGGCCGCGCCATCGAGTCTCCGACGGCTTTAAGCGCCGCGAAATGAATGACCCCATCGATGGGCCGCTTGAAAACGCGCGACATGACCTCGCGGTCCCGCACGTCACCGGTGACCGTCGTCACGCGTTTGCCGGCGATCTTCTCGACCCATTTGATTGCTTCAGGAGAGCTGTTGCTGAAATTATCCAGACACACCACGTCGTAGCCACCGACGAGCAGCTCGACCATCGTATGCGTGCCGATGTACCCAGCACCCCCGGTAACCAGGACGGTCTTCACGAGTTCAGGCAAACGGAAGCTGCGCGTCCGGCTTGATTTTTAGTATCTGCGCGCCAAAAACGTGTTCAATGCGCTCGAGGGCGGCCATGGTGTCGCCCTCAAACCGCATGACTACGCTCGGCGTCGTGTTCGACGGACGCGCCAGTCCAAAGCCGTCGGCGTATTCGACCCGGATGCCGTCGATCGTGATGATTTCCTGCGCACCCGCGAACTCGCCCCCGGCTTTCAGGCGTTCGACCAGCGAAAAATTCTCGCCCTCGGCCGTTTTCAGTTGCAACTCGGGCGTGTTGATGCCGGCGGGCAGTGCGTTCAATACCGCGGAAGGATCCGACTGGCGGCTCAGCAGCTCGAGCAGCCGGGCACCCGCATAGAGGCCATCGTCAAAGCCGGGCCAGCGGTCGTTGAAGAACAGATGCCCGCTCATTTCGCCTGCGAACGGCGCACCCGTCTCCCTGAGTTTGGCCTTAATCATTGAATGGCCGGTTCGCCACATGGTTGGACGTCCACCGTGCTTTCGAATCCACGCCGCGAGCAGCCGAGTGCATTTGACGTCGTAGATGATTTCGCTGCCGGGCTTGTGGGCGAGAACGTCCTGCGCAAACAGCATCATCTGCCGGTCAGGGTAGATGATCTGACCATCCTTGGTCACGACCCCCAAGCGGTCGGCGTCGCCATCGAATGCGAGCCCGATTTCCGCATCGGTTTCGCGCAGCGTGCGAATCAGATCCTGCAGATTTTCGGGGTGAGCGGGGTCGGGATGATGATTCGGAAACGTCCCGTCGACATCGCAAAAGAGCTCGATCACATCGCAACCGAGGCGGCGGTATAGATTCGGCGCAACCGCGCCGCCCACCCCGTTGCCACAATCGATTGCAATCTTCATCGGTCGCGCCAGCTTGACGTCGCCGGTAATCGCGCTCAGATACGCCGGAACGACATCGACCTGACTACGCTGCCCCAGGCGAGCTGCATGCACGATGCGCCCTTCTTCGAGCCGCTGGCGCAGCGCCTGGATGTCGTCGCCATAAAGAGTGGCGCCCGCAATCATCATCTTCAGCCCGTTGTATTCGGGCGGATTGTGGCTGCCGGTAATCGACACACCCGAGCCGCTTTTCAGATGATGCGTGGCGAAGTAGAGGACGGGTGTCGGCACCATGCCGATATCGACGGCGTCTATGCCTGTTTCGCTGATGCCACTGACCAGCGCATCGCGCAGCGATGGCCCCGACAAGCGCCCGTCACGACCGACCGCGATGCCCTCAACGTGGCTTTCGGACGCAACCGAGCCAAGCGCGGCGCCGATCGCGTGCACCGCAGACGTCGTCAGCGTGCGATCGACAATGCCGCGGATGTCGTAGGCCTTGAAGATAGAAGGATCTGGAACCCACATAACGAATGAGATCGGGTGCGCTGATTGACAATGCTCTGGACCGTACTGGCGCATATCCTGGAGCAACCACGCCGACTAAACACGTAACGGAGCCCGTGATTCTAGCGGCCGCGAGCGTTAAGCCCAGATTCGGTGGACGAAACGACGTCTTAGCCATTAACCAAAATCAGCTACAGGATGTTGGTAGCTACGCTGATAAGCTGCGCTCACGGTGCCCGCCACCGAGCTACACGGCGGCGTCACCCGCAAACGGGAAAGCAAGACATCTGATGCAACTCCTCCCAGTGATTCTTTCTGGCGGATCGGGTACGCGCCTTTGGCCGGTCTCGCGCGAGGCGACGCCAAAGCCGTTCATGAAGCTTGCTGGCGGCAAAAGCTTGCTACAGCTGACCTGGGAACGTGCCTGTGCGTTGCCCGGCGTGTCACACGCCGCGGTCGTCACCAATCTGGCTTACTCGTACAAGACCGCCGAAGAGCTGATGGACGAGACCGGCGGAAAGCAGATCTCGCTGCTGCTGGAGCCGACCGGCCGCAACACGGCACCGGCAGTCGCGCTCGCGGCGTTGTGGGCACAAAGGAAAATGGGCAACGACGTTGTCCTCGTGGTGTTGGCTGCCGATCATTTGATCGACAAGCAAACCGGCTTCAACGATGCGGTCGCCGATGCGGCTGCCCTGGCTCAGCGTGAGGACCGGCTCGTTCTTTTCGGAATTGAACCCTCCGGGCCGGACACCGGTTACGGTTATATCGAGTGGGGTGCAGAGATCGCGGATTCGCGCGCACATGAGGTGGTGCGTTTCGTCGAGAAGCCGTCGACCGAGATTGCGAAGCAATATCTGCGCGCCGGTAATTTTGTCTGGAACAGCGGCATGTTCTGCTTCACAGCGACAGCGATTCTGGCTGCGCTCAAGCAGCACGCGCCCGGGGTGCTCGAGGTGGCCGAACGCGTTGCGAACTGCAGCGCAATGGACGTGCCGGGACAGGTTGTATTCGACGCCGCGTCATTTGCTGCCCTTCCCGATATTTCGATCGATTACGCCGTCATGGAAAAGGCGGCCAATGTCGCCGTGATTCCGTGTGCGTTCGGGTGGAGCGATATCGGCAGCTGGAAGGCAGTGGCAGAAACTCGCACAACCGATGCCGATGGCAACAGCACCGAAGGCGACGCAATCCTCGTCAACGCGCGAGGAACTTACGTGCGGTCCGACCATCGACTGGTCGCAGCAGTCGGGGTCGACGATCTGGTCGTTATCGATACTCCCGATGCAGTGCTAGTCGCGCACAAGGATTCCAGCCAGCAAGTCAAGGACATTGTCGCCAAGCTGAAAAGGGAAGGCCATGTCACCGCACGCGAGCATCTGACAGTTCATCGCCCGTGGGGCAAGTACACCGTGCTGCACGAAGCACCGCAGTTCAAGGTCAAACGAATCGAAGTGAATCCCGGAAAGAAGCTGTCGCTGCAGATGCATCACAAGCGCTCGGAGCACTGGGTGGTGGTGCAAGGCACAGCGCGCGTGACCGTCGATGAGCGTCTGGTCGATCTAGGCCCGAACGAATCGATTTACGTTCCAATGAATACGAAGCACCGCATCGAGAACGCGACCGATCAGACATTGACGCTGGTCGAGGTCTCATGCGGGAATTATCTGGGCGAGGACGACATCGTTCGCTTTTCCGACGATTACGGGCGAGCGTGAAGCGCCGGGCACGCTATCGCATCTGACTCAAACACTCGGCCAGTGCGTCACGCCAATCCGGCACAGTCAAGCTCCATACTGTTTGCGCCTTCTCAATACTCAGGCGCGAGTTCGCCGGACGGCGCGCCTTTGTAGGAAACTCCATTGCCTTGATCGGCACTAGGCGAGGCGCTCGCACGCGCTTCCGCACCGCGGCGCTTTCGAAAATTTCGGTCGCAAATCCGAACCAACTGGTCACACCCGAGTCGACAAGATGCACGGTGTCGCCGCTCTGAAACCGCGCGCGCGCAGCCTCACTCGCATAGGTCTGCTTGATCAACTCGGCAGTCGCCGTGGCGATCGACCCCGCAAAGGTCGGCGCGCCCCACTGGTCGTCGACTACGCGGAGCTCTTCGCGCTCAGCGGCAAGGCGCAACATCGTTGTCAAGAAATTGCGGCCCGTCGCGGCATAAACCCAGCTCGTGCGCAGGATCAGGTGCGCGCACCCTACCGCGCGAATCTGGTTTTCCCCCTCGAGCTTTGAGCGTCCGTATGCCGACAGTGGCGCAGGCAAGTCCTCTTCGACGTACGGCGTGACCTTGGTCCCATCGAACACATAGTCGCTCGAGTAGTGAATCAACGGCACCGCCAGATCGCGTGCAGCCCTTGCAAGCTGCCCGACACTGGCTCCGTTGACAGTCATCGCAGCATCGCTTTCCACCTCCGCGCGCTCAACGTCCGTGTAGGCAGCCGCGTTCACGATCAACTCGGGGCGCAATGCCGATACCCGTTCCGCTATCTGCTCGGGCTTTGACAAATCAATCGACGATCGGTCGGCCGCTATCACCTCGCCCACCGACGCCAGCGCGTGCAACAGCGCGCCACCGAGCTGACCGCCACAACCCGTCAGAAGAATTCGCACAGCACTCGTATTCCTAATGGCGCTGGGCGGCGCCCGCACCGAAAATTTGCTCGTCCGCAATACGCGTCAAATAGCGGCCGTATTCGCTGCCCAGCATCGCGTGGGCAAGTTGAAGCAGCGCGTCGCGGTCGATGTACCCCATGCGCCACGCGACTTCTTCAGGACACGACACCTTCAGTCCCTGTCGCTTCTCGATCGTGGCGATGAATGTCGAGGCATCGAGCAGCGAGTCGTGAGTACCCGTATCGAGCCACGCAATGCCCCGTCCCATCACCTCGACTCTTAACTCACCCCAATTCAAGTATTGGCGATTTAGATCGGTAATCTCGAGCTCGCCTCGCGCTGAGGGCTTGAGCTCGGCGGCTACAGACACCGCTCGCTCATCGTAGAAGTACAGCCCGGTCACCGCATAACTCGAGCGCGGGCGCTTGGGCTTTTCCTCCAGCGTCGTGGCGTTGCCCGCGGCGTCAAACTCGACGACGCCGTAACGCTGGGGATCGTTGACGTGATACGCAAACACGGTGGCGCCCGAAGCGTGCGCGTTCGCGCGCTGCAATACGGCGGGGAGATCATGCCCATAGAAGACGTTGTCACCCAGCACGAGAGCAGCGCTGTCACCGTCGATAAAATCTCGGCCAACCAAGAAGGCCTGCGCCAATCCATCGGGCGACGGCTGGCTCGCGTAACTGAGATTCAGCCCCCAGCGCGACCCATCATCGAGCAATTGCGCGAAGCGCGGCGTATCAGCCGGTGTGGAAATAACAAGGATGTCCCGAATACCCGCCAGCATCAGCGTGCACAGCGGGTAATAGATCATCGGCTTGTCATAGACTGGCAGCAATTGCTTCGACAGTACGTGCGTCACCGGATAAAGGCGTGTACCCGAGCCGCCTGCCAGGATGATGCCCTTTCTTCCCACGCGAATCGTTCAGGCCACGGCCGCGCGCTTTGCCTGCGCGGCGGGTAAATCAGACCGCAACCGCTCGATCATTTGCTCGATGCCGTGCTCAAGATCGATCTTCGGCTTCCAACCCAGGCTCCGCATACGCGAACTGTCCATCAATTTGCGCATCGTGCCATCCGGCCGCGTGGCATCGAAGCGAAGGCGACCCTTGTACCCCACCTTGCGCGCAATCAACTGTGCAAGATCGGCGATCGTGATGTCCTCGCCGTACCCAATGTTGATCAGCGGGTAGTAGTGGCTGCGCAGGAAGTCATCGAATGTCTCAGTGTCAAGAGACAGCAACATTGCGCATCCATCAGCAAGATCGTCGCTATGAAGGAACTCGCGCCGCGGCTTACCGGTGCCCCAAACGACGACTTCATCGTGTCCGCGCATCGCAGCCTCCGACGTCTTGCGTAAAAGCGCCGGCAAGACGTGGCTGGTCTCAAGGTCAAAGTTGTCTCCAGGGCCATACATGTTGGTCGGCATGGCCGCCAGGAAGTGCGTCCCGTATTGCCGGTTATAAGAACGGCACATCTCGATGCCCGCGATCTTGGCAACCGCATACGCACTATTAGTCGGCTCAAGGGGACCCGTCAACAAGTAATCTTCGTGTATGGGTTGCGCGCATTCGCGCGGGTAGATGCATGAGGAGCCGAGAAACAGCAGCCGCTCAACCCCAGCGCTCCAGGCCTCGTGCAAAACATTGGTCTGGATCGCAAGATTCGTATGAATGAAAGTCGCCGGCAATGTGCTGTTGGCATGGATGCCGCCAACCTTGGCCGCTGCCACGATCACAAACTCGGGCCGCTGGCTTTCAAAAAATTCATGCGTTGCCAAGGGATCGGCAAGGTTCAGTTCAGCGTGCGTGCGCAAGGCAAGGTTGTCAAAACCAAGAGCTCGCAGGCGCCGGACGATCGCGGAACCCACCAGGCCCCGGTGACCGGCGACAAATATGCGGGAATTCTTGTGCATCTGCGATCGGTTTCGCCGCCGCGGCGGACGAGTATCGGCTCCGGTATTCTCTCACGGCCATTCGCGATAGCTCGGCAACCCACGGACCCATGGAGATCGTCCCGACAGCACTGCCCGATGTCCTGCTGATCAAGCCAAAAGTATGGAGCGACGAGCGTGGATTTTTCCTCGAATCATGGAACGAGCACGCGTTTGAACGAGCTGGTCTGCAGGTTCACTTTCGTCAGGACAATCATTCGCGTTCCGTGCGCAACGTTGTGCGCGGCCTGCACTACCAGCTTGACAGGCCACAAGGAAAACTAGTTCGGTGCACTCGCGGTGTGGTCTTTGACGTGGCGGTTGACCTGCGGCGAAGCTCGCCGACGTTTCGTCGCTGGATCGGCATCGTGCTCTCAGAGAGGAATCAGCAGATGTTGTGGATCCCGCCCGGCTTTGCACATGGATTTCTTGTAACTAGCGACGAAGCTGATGTGCACTACAAAGCGAGCGAGCTGTACGACGCGAGATCGGATCGGGCCGTGTTGTGGAACGACCCGCAGCTTGCGATCGACTGGCCACTTTCCGGAGCACCCCTTCTTTCGAAGAAGGATGGTGATGCACCCAGTCTGGCAAACGCGGAAGTACTCAGTTAGGTAGCTGTGCGCACTTCGAGTAGCCGACCTTCAATCTCACCTCAGGCGCTCGCAGCGAGCGGTTGGAATCAACGCGCGTTGCTTTACCAGATGATCAAGCGTGATGTCCTGGGCCGGTATCGTGGATCCGCGCTCGGCGTCGTCTGGTCTCTGGCGCACCCAATCCTGATGTTGATTGTTTACACGTTCGTGTTTTCCGTTGTATTCACGACTCGATGGCCCGGTGTCGCGACAGATAGCAGGTTGAACTTCGCGATCATTCTATTCGCCGGCATGATCGTCTTCGGCATCTTTTCAGAATGCATTCTTCGAGCGCCGGCCATTATCGTGAGTCAGCCGAACTTCGTGAAAAAAGTCGTCTTTCCGCTGGAGATTATGGCTTGGACAACTTTGGGAGCTTCACTATTCCATGCTGGCATCAGCCTATGTGTACTGATCCTTTTGATACTCCTGGTGAAAGGAGGGCTTCCGTTGACGGCCGTCTTTTTACCTGTCGTGCTGTTGCCGTTGTTGTGCTTGACGCTGGGATTGACGTGGTTCTTTTCGGCCCTCGGCGTGTATGTCAGAGATGTCAATCAGATATTGGGGGTCGCAATAACCGCGATTATGTTTCTATCGCCGCTGTTTTATCCCTCCTCCGCGCTTCCTGAAGATCTGCGTTGGCTGTCGGCCGTCAATCCCGTCGCCTTTTCCATTGAACAAACGCGAGATGTTCTGATTTTCGGAAAGCTGCCTAACTGGACTTTGTTAGCTCAATACACAGTAGCCGCAGCAACAACGATGTGGCTTGGCTTTGCGTGGTTTCAGAAGACGCGGCGTGGGTTTGCGGACGTTCTGTAGCCCAGATGCTCCCAACTGCACGCCCCGCTGCCATTCGCCGATGGCTCCCGCTCACCGTCAGCGTTCTCGCCGTAGGCGTAGCGCTCGCGCTGACCGATCTCCACGGTCTTCGCGACCTCACCTGGCGGACACAGTGGGATCGCCTTCCCTCAATCATGTTTTTCGTCGCTGCAATCGTCGTTGCTTTTGCATGGCGTTGGCGCACTTTGCTGATCGAAGGCCTGACAATGTCTCGCTCGCTTGAAGTGGCCGCGCTAGGTTTAGGCGGCAACCAGCTTCTTCCACTCCGAGGCGGCGATGCAGTAAGAGTTGTGATCTCGTCGCGCGGGGCAGGTGCACCTTCGATTCATTCTGGCGTGTCTGCTATCGCAATCGAAAAGCTGTTTGACCTGATCGCAGTTGCGGCGTTCGGCCTCGCGTCGGCAGCCAGGATATTGGAGTCCGATCAAGGTGAACTCAACGTCATGGCAATCGCTGTCGCAATTCTGTTGATAGTCATAGTCACTCTGGTGACGGCGCGATCGGTGTTGTTAATCCGCACGATTCGGTATCTGTCTCGGGCCATACGCCTGTCGCCGCGGCTGTACCGTCATGTGTTGCGCCCACTGGTTCATCTACGGCAATCAACCACCCCCGCTCGCACTGCAATCCTGTTGTTGCAAACCGCTTTCATCTGGCTCGTCCTGTACGTACTGGCCTACCTCGCGATTGCTCAGCTAATCGGTGTCGAACTGCGCCTCACCGATGTCATGGTATTGCTGTTTGCGGGAGCAATCGGTGTTGCGATTCCTGCTGCACCTTCGGGAATCGGCACGTTCCATGCGGCGATCGTTTCAGCTTTTATTCTGCTGGGAAAGCCCGCCTCCGAAGGTTTAGTACTGGCGATCGCTATCCACGCTGTCTTCTTTATCGGGCTCTGCGCGAGCGCCGCATTCGCGCTGCTGCTTGCTTCACACCGCTCCGCATTGAGAATGCGCGAGGGAAGCAGTTGAAGGCATATCTCTATCGGTTGTTAGCGCGATACATCGGTCTGTTTGCTCTGCCCGGTGATTCGCTGATCAATGTTGATCCTCCCAGTTCGGAGCTCGACGCGCACTTGGCGAATTGCCGATCGATGTCGAGCGACGCGGTTCTTGCCCAAGCGCTGGATACGGATTTCTATCTACTCAACGGCACGCTTCACTACGAACGCGACATTCAAGCCTATTTGTCTCGCTTGCGACCGGTAATGGCTCCCCAAGCCCGATTGATCGTCGTGTACTACAGCTCGTTGTGGCGGCCGATCCTAGGCGTCGCAACGCGATTGGGTCTTCGCAGCAAAACTCGTGAGTGGAACTGGCTATCGCATTCGGATGTAGCTAATTTCATGAGACTGGCGGACCTTGAGGTGATCCGCCGCGAGCCAAAGATCCTATTGCCTATCAACATCCCGGTCGTTAGTTATGTCATCAACCGATATTTCGCACCTCTGCCGATCGTCTCGGCTCTGTGCTTGGTCAATGTGTTGATCGCGAGACCGATAGCTGGAGCAACGACGCGCTCGAAAGACATATCGGTGTCTGTCGTCGTGCCAGCGCGCAACGAAGCGGGCAACATCGAGGCCATCGTCAATCGATTGCCGCCAATGGGCCCCGACGACGAGCTGATCTTCGTGGAAGGCGGCTCTAAAGACGACACATGGGCGCGGATCTGCGCTGCAAAGGCGCGCTACCAAGGAATTAAGAGCATCGTCATCGCGCAACAGGAGGGAAAAGGAAAGGGAGACGCCGTACGAAAGGGTTTTGCCCTCGCTAGAAATGAAATTTTGATGATCCTGGACGCCGATTTGACCGTGCCCCCCGAGGATTTGCCGAAGTTCTATGCCGCAATCTCGAGTGGCAAGGGAGAATTCATCAACGGTAGCCGTCTCGTCTATCCGATGGAGAGGCGCGCGATGCGCTTTCTGAATCTCGTTGCCAACAAATTTTTTGCGATGGCTTTTTCATTTGTCTTAGGTCAGCGCTTGAAAGATACTTTGTGTGGCACCAAGGTCATTTCGCGCGACAACTACCGACGGCTGGCGCGCCATCGCGCCTATTTTGGCGAGTTTGATCCGTTCGGCGATTTCGATCTTCTGTTCGGTGCCGCACGGATGGCTCTGCATCTCATCGAGATCCCAATCGCCTATCGCGAACGAACATATGGCGAGACCAATATCTCGAGGTGGCGGCATGGCGCGCTTCTGGTTGCGATGCTCTCGGTTGCCGCGCGGCGTCTGAAATTTATCTAAGATGGTGCCAACAAGCGCTGCCGAAACGCAGCGATCCCATCGTCAAGTCTGGGAAACCAAACCTGTACTGCGCGAGGTCTATGGTCATTTGTATCGGCGCATCGCGGCAGCATGCAGACCCGGCATCACGATCGAAGTCGGCGGGGGGTCCGGAAATTTCAAACAGTTTGCGCCCGATGTTCTGTCATTCGATATCGTGCACGAACCGTGGCTCGACCTCGTGGCGGACGCTCAAGCAATCCCTTTGCGCTCCGAAAGCGTTGCCAACATCGTCATGCTCGATGTGCTGCATCACATTGAATACCCCGTTCGATTTCTGAGGGAAGCGGCACGAGTGCTGCGGCCCGGGGGCCGCGTCATTTTCGTTGAGCCGGGAATTACTGCAGTCAGCGGAATTGTTTATCGAACAGCGCACGAAGAACCGGTGGACATGCAGGTCGATCCCCTGGCCGAAGGGGTGCCGGACCCAACGAGAGATCCGTATGTTGGCAATCAGGCGATTCCTACTCTCCTGACCGGCCGCTATCGCAAACGTCTGCGAGAACTGGAGCCCTCGCTTACGATGATCTCGCTGCGACGTCTGAGCCTGTTCGCTTATCCGCTATCTGGTGGTTTCAAACAATGGTCGCTAATCACGGCTGCAGGAGCTCGGATTCTCCTTCGACTCGAGGACCGCATGGAGGGATTTCTGGGTCCGGTGCTTGGCTTTCGGCTGATGGCTGTGCTTGAAAAGCGCAACGGAGGAGCCGACCGGCCTTTGCAACGCGGACCGCTGACAGCCGCCTCGCTTCGAGATTTTCGATGAGCCCATCCATCGTGGCTGAGCCACCTGGGCTTCTGAACTTAGTCTCCGAACGACCGCAGAGCGTTTGAGGTGGGCGTCCTACGACTTATTCTCGCGTGGATGGTGATTATCAGTCATTCGTCTCCGATTTTCGGTTGGCGCGGACTTGGTGCGGATGCGGTTACGGCGTTCTTCGTCATCTCCGGCTTCTACATGGCATTGATTCTGGATCAAAAGTATCGAGCCGCCGGAGCACTCTGGCTTTTCTATTCCAACCGGGCACTGCGCCTGTTCCCGCTTTATCTAATTTTCTTGCTTGTTTACCTGTTCCTGTCGGTGATCGGCCAGCCAGGAGCGCCGGTGCTAGCTCGAACGGTTTATGTCGCTGAGGAGGCGGTGAAATACGCGAGCGACGGAAGTGTGGGCAGCTGGACGGCCGTCGTCCCCAATCTGTTTTTTTTGGGCTCGGATGTGATCCGTCTATTTCTGATCGACGTTGGTAACGGGAGTTTTAGTCCATGGCGGACCGGGATGGCGGAAACCTCTGAGCTACGGGGCGGGTACAGATATCTGGTGATGCCGCACATCTGGTCGCTGGGGGTCGAGGTGGTCTTCTACGCGATCGTGCCGTTCTTGGCACAGTTGAGACTCTACCGGTTGGTTGTCGCTTTCGTAGCACTGACCATTCTTCAGCTATGTCTGACCCTGTGGCTGGGCGACTTGGCGTGGCTTCACCTGTTTTCGCTCTGGAATCTAAGTTTCTTTGCACTGGGAATGATCGTTTATCGACTGACACCCATTTTAGTGAGCTCAAAGCGGTGGCTTGTCGTGTTACTTGCAGCGACACCGTTGATCACTGCAGTTGTCTCTGAAGGAAGTTATTGGACAACCTGGATTCCGTTTTCGATCGGGCTCCCGGCGCTGTTTTTTTTGACCAAGAACTGGGCATTCGACAAGGCGGTCGGCGACCTTTCATATCCGGTCTACCTGTGCCATTTTCTATTTGCTTGGCCCGCCGCTGCTGCCTACGGACAATATGGCGCCGTCGTTGCCCTGGTACTGTCGTGTGCGCTGTCTTGGGTTGCGTTGCAAATTGTGGACGCGCCGATTGAGAGGTGGCGCGCACGACGGGTCCAACTGGCAATGACCGACCCAGCATCTCCGGCCCAAAACATTTCGCCGTCCGATCGCGAACGCTCGGCCACACCTGTGACTCGCTCAGCTGACGGGTGACTTCGTGAAGGTGTTGCGGCCACCCGCTTTGCTGTTCAGCGTTCTAACAGTTCTGGCTCTGCTTGTTGGGTTGCTCTTGGTCTGCGCAAGGCTTTTCGCGCCAATCGCCTCAATACAGCTAAACCCCGCTCAAGTAACTCACGAGACCGGACTCGCCTACGTTGCTCCCCTAGAAGTGCGTTCGAACTTACTTTTTAAGTTTCGATTTGATGCTCCTGGCAGCAACGCGTCCCGGCTGGCGTTGCTCGAAGATGGAAAACCACTGGGACCTGCGCATTCGGCGCATGCAGAGATTCGACAGCAAGGCCAAGGCCGGTTCTCGCATTGGGGCGCTGCGCTCTGGTTTTCCGCGAGCGATGCAACCGATCCGCGAACGAACGGTCGCAGATATACCGCGGAAGCAAAATTATCTGCGCAGCCAATTTGGAACTTAGTAGGGATCGTTCTTCTTGCGTTCGGCCTGTTGGCAATTGCGCTGAGGCCTGCTGCGAGGCTTTCGGAGAGAATCGCGCACGCGTTCGCGACGGCTGCACGCCAAATCCTCGTCCCGGTTGTTAAGCCTCGTCAGCCTAGCCTGCTTGCAGTAATGCTCATGGCGGTGATTGGCATCGCCATCGGGGCCGGCGCTGTTGTTTATGGATGGTATGCGGGTGACACATCGATCACGGGGCTTGCCATTGCTCGGTACCTGCCGGTCAGCGACGCTTTTGGTTATCACAGCTGCGCAACGTTCCTCGCCGCCTCGGGCGAATTCGGCGAGTCCCTAGGCAATGTCTGGTGCGTGCGTCGAGTGCTTTATCCGGCAATGCTCGCCTCGCTTCTCAACTTCACCGCATGGAGTTCTCAACTCACACTGATCGCACAAGGAGGTTTGGTCGGCCTAGCGATCGCAATATTCTCGCTGGCAGTGGGCTCCCTCGCCGGAGCTCTTGCTGCGTGCCTGGCCGCGGTGCTGCTCTTCTTCTACGCCTGGGAATTCATCTTCGGCCTGTTCATGACGGAGGTGCTGGGATTTGTGCTCGGCCTTCTCGGATTGACGCTGCTCATAGGGTTCTGCAAAACGAAGCAGCCTTACCATTTAGCGGCAGGCGCCTCGCTTCTCTCGGTCGGGCTTGCAGCGAGAGCGGGCGCGCTTTTGGCGTTGCCGATGTTGTGTCTGTGGGGGCTGTTTGCGTTTCCGGGAATGAGTCACCCCAAACGGATTCGCTACCTTTTTATCACCTTAATCAGCGTCCTGATAGGTCCAGTACTTCAATTTGCATTGGTGTCGTTGCTTGGAGCAGATGTCAGCGGCACCGGCGGCAACTACGCCGCCTCACTATATGGGCTCTCGACCGGTTCGCGCGATTGGAGTCAGGCGTATCGCGACTTCGCTGACCTCTTCCAGCAGACGGAGTCGGTAGCGTTCAGGCGGATATACAAGATCGCCCTGGAGAACATCGTGGCCAATCCGGATGTTTTCGCCGGCGCTCTAATCGCAGCTGCACGCCTGTACTTCACGACTCTGTTCGCCTTCATATCGGTAACGCGGGTCAATGTACTGCTGAGCCTACTAGCGGCCCTCGGACTTTTTCGGTGCGCTTTCAACCTGCAACTCCCTGCCGCGCGTTTACTCGTTGCGCTGGCAATCGCCGAACTGCTATCTGCGCCGTTGATCATCGACAGTGGAGAACTCCGCATATTCGCTGTAACGATCCCACTGCGGATCTTGTTCTGCGCGCTGGGACTGCAATGGATTTTGCAGCACGTCATCAAGGCGCCGAACGAAGCGTACCGATCATTCGAAACCGCCGAAGCGAAGTCGCCGCTATCACTTGCGACCATTACGGGAGCGGTTGTTCTGATGTTGATTGTGTCGCCAGCTACACCGCTGTCTAGGATCGGCCAGTTACGCAAGGTTGCGGGTGTTGGATGCCCTACGGGCTTGACGGAAGTTGTGGCACGACTGTCAAAAGAGTCGCAATCCTTAACGATGGTCGAAGCAAATGCCAAGATCGCCAGCCTGGATCCGTTTCGCATCACTCCGACTAGGCTTCAAGACGATTCTCGTTTGCCAAAGACGTGGTTTGGAAAAGAATTCTTAGACCTGCAGCCGCTGTCTTCGCTGATTCGCGTCGTC
The DNA here is from genome assembly GCA_040003315.1 of Burkholderiaceae bacterium. Lineage (GTDB taxonomy): Bacteria > Pseudomonadota > Gammaproteobacteria > Burkholderiales > Burkholderiaceae_F > JACCZX01. The sequence continues at coordinate 42,320 of JBDUCU010000001.1, forward strand.
GAACTTTCAGGTCAAAACGCCTTCACGGTCAAACCATTGCTTCTTGACGGCGATGTTCGCAATGACAACGCTCGTTATTCTCTGTGTATCGACGAGAAATCCTTTACGGAGTTCGCCCAAGTCAAACACTACTCAATAAAGACGATTAAGCAGCTGCCGGAGTAAAGGTGATCTATTTCGTCACTACGAACCGGCCGCTCAAGACATTCAAATGTCGGATCTCACTTTCAAAGAAGGGGCTCGCGGGAGAAGCCCTCAGGCGTGGCACAAAACTGCTCAAGTACTCCTCTTCAACAAAAAGATTCGGTTGGAAGTTGATCTCATTAAACCCCGCTTCCTTGAACATAGCCTGCATCTGAACCGGTCTGATACGGCTGCCCGTCTCACCGTGTTGCTGTTCGAACCGCAACGCAAATGATCGCTCGTCATCGAGCAGGAATTCGAGAGGACGCGAAAAGTCGCGGTGATCACGGAAGTCAACCTGATGCAGCCCGATTCCGCCGCAGGCAGTTAACTGATACAGCGCCCCTATTGCTGCCCTGGGATCAAAGAGATGCTCAAAGACTGCATTGGACGCTGTTACATCAAACGACCGGTCCCCCGCATCAGCTAAGGCCTCCAGAGAAGAGCTGTAGGTCGTTAGACCTTTGGCGGCATGCTTTTTCCGCTTGATCACTTCCAACACGGGATCGAGCGGAACTCCAGGAAAGCGCTCGCTGAGTAGGTCGATCAGTTTTTGATAAAGAAGCACGTGGTACGACAAGGTAAATGGAACGAGAAATCGATCCGCTACCGCAACGTGCTCAGCCCCCCAACACAGCAGAACAAGCGCCGCACCCAAATTCGGCCCCGGCCCCAGTTCGAGCACGGCGCGGTTGCGCAAGTAGGCCTGCCCTCCCGGTAAGCAATCTACGTACGACTGAGCGGTAACGATCGCGTACGTTGCATCCTTCTCGATAGCACCGCGCTCTGGGTCAAGAGGTTGATAGTTAACCGGAGCAGTACCGCAACTGCTCGAGCGGTCCGTCGTTAAGCCACGCTCTTCTTCGACGCCTTCGCTAACAACCACGTAGCGGCGTCGATTCGAATTGGGTGGCGTGTTATCGGATGTGGAGAACCACAGTTCATTTCCCCAGTGGGAAAAGGCCCCGCGCCCCGTGGCACGAATCAACTCATGCGCAGAACGCGCCGGCCCTAAAGAAGTGCCGTCTTCAAAAAGCATCAACTCAGAGCTGGCGGTCCGCCCCGCAGAGTCGCCCTGCTTCAGGTGATCTGGCAGAACCGCCACCCAACAATGGCCCTGCTCCTCTTTGAACGACTCTATTTCGATCAGTTTGTTGACCATTACTAATCAATCATGGTGGCAGGCTTCGCATTCGTTGAGATGTAAGTGTGACTCGACGCACCGGTGCGCACGCCAGGCATGCGTCACTAGCATCCCGATCTTCCATCTGTTGCGCTAGGAGTAGAGGCGAACAGATGCGATTCAGGCCGCGTTGATCAAACCGCGGACGCGCGCACTGTGTGAGGCTCCTCCGAAGGCATGCTTGACTCGTCTTGAAGAACTTGCAAATATCGCTCCGCCATTGCGCGCCGCGAGAACACGCTTCGCATGTAGGCGGCACCTTTGACACCGAATCTTGTTCGTAATTGATCGTCCTTAAGCAACTCGACACACCTGCGCGCGAAACCTGGAATGTTGTCGACGTCGACGAGGTAACCGGTCTCACCGTCGACCATGCAGTCCGGTACGCCGCCAACGTTGGAAGCAACGACCGGCAGCCCCATCGCTTGCGCTTCCATCACGACATTCGGCATGCCTTCAAACGAGGAGGTCAGCAACAGCAGTGCAGAGATTTGCATCAACTCGGGCACATCATCTCGCCTTCCCAGCAGCGTCAGCGAATCGTGCAGCCCCAATTCGTCTATGCGGCGCTGCATCTGTTCCGCGAACTGACCTACACCGGCAACGAACCCGCGCGTATCTGACACAACGGCGGCGACCGCGGCAAAAGTCTCGATGAACAGAATTGGGCGCTTCTCTTCACTCAAGCGAAACACGCCAAGAATAATCGGCGTAGACGAGCTCACGCCCAGGTTTTTTCGTAAGCGTTCCACAGAGTTCGGATCCTTGCCCCCAATTTGCACGGCATCAATCGCGTTTGGCACCAGCTTGACGCGCCTTTCAGCGACTCCTATCCACTGAGCGTAGTCAGCATTGGACGCCCGTGAATTTCCAGTCAACGAAATTCGAGGGGATTGCGCCAGCGCTGCATACAACGGCTGAAACCAGTTATTCGTGAGATAAGAAAAGCGAGTGGGGTTGTAATTGCGGAATGACAGAACGATCTGCGGAACTGCAGCCAATACTCCCGCGACACCCGCGATGAGGTTCGTTTGATCGAGCTGTGCAAACACCACTCTGGGTTTCAGCCTGGCAAACAGATCCGCCAACGCGCGCAGGTTGGTGCCAAATGGATTTTCAACTCTGGTCGCCAGATCGCCCGACTTCAAGCCATCGAGCGTTGATCGCAAAGCCTCCGCGAGCCCGCGTTCATCGACATTGTGGTCGAACTGGGTAACCTCAACACCTTCACGGGCAAGCAGCGGAAGGTAATGCCGGTTTTCGCCCTCAAGCGGAGACAAAGCGACGAAGCGAACGTCGTAGCCCATCTTTTGCAGCTCGCCCGCGAGGTAACACCATTGCCGCTCTGCTCCCCCCGGCGGCAGGGCGTGCGTGAGCACCACGACCCGGTCGCCTGGCTTCAACGTAGGCGTCCTTGATCTCGCATCATCGATGGCAATTCTGTCTTTGAGTTCTTCGAGGAATGACCGGCGGTCGCCTGGTTTCGAAGGCGCGACAACTTCGGATACGAATGGCAGCCGTTCGTGCGTCGAACGATTGCTTGGAACCATCCAGACTAGCCTTGGGCGTCTTACATGTCGGGTTGACGAAAGAAAAACGTGATTTCCCCAAATCGAATAGCGACCTCCTCCTGAGCGGCGAATACTGGCGTGGGAAACCGGAAATGGTGGAAGTTGCCTAAAGCCTTCGAATAGTGCGAAGCGATCCGACATTTCGCGCTCGTCTGCCGGAACGGCGTTGGTCGGCCCAGCGATCCACATGAGTCCGCGCTCTGGCCACGCACATCTAAGAACCCTACGGCCTATCGCATGCCGCATCGTTGCTAACAGATCCAGGCGCTCACGCCAACCCCCCGCAGGTTTCATCGAAATCGATAAAACAGACCCATCATCGCGATAGGGGTGCGACATCATCAGGCGCGTAATCCCTAGCCGGCGCAATCCTTCCAACTCGAACCAGCCCAGTGCCTCGCGAAAACTGCTTTTCATCAGCAGCAGCGTGGCACCCGCGACGCGCTGCTCGGTTTCCATCCCGCACTGACCTTGTGCCCATGCAGTCCACGACTGCACAGGCTCAGACACCGGACGAAAAGCTGACAGCGACGATCGGGTCACTCGATCTAATAGTCGATTGCACACGGCAATCGTCTGTATCAATTCGGACGAAGCTACCAAGATTGCTGCATCGGCTGCGGCGTCTGTTGCCACTAGAACACCTTCAGCAATCTCCCAAATCCGAATTTGCAGTGGCAGACAGGCTGGATCGAGACGCTCGTCATCGGAACGCAGCGAGTTCGGAGGCGCAGCAGCATGTCCCAGCATCAAATGAATCGGCCGAACCAGGTGCCCCAGCCGTGTACTCCGAAAGATTCGATAACGTGCTGCTGCTCCAGCACGGCGAGTTGGCTGCGCGTTGTTGCCTCCTTCCCCGGAGCCCCAGGCGCGTAATAGTCGTCGACGACCAGGTAACACCGAGGGGAAAGAAAACGCTTGTACAAAGCAATATCTTCCTGGACTTGACCGTCAGAATCGATAACGAAACATCCAAACGATCCCTCGCGTTGAAATACTTCTTCGACCGCATCGACTACGGATGGATCGCGACTATGGCCCACTATCAAATTGACCTGAACGTCAACACCGTAGTTTTTTAAATTGGCACGCAGGCTCTCGACAATATCCGTGGTCACATAGGTTGGATGACGGTACTCACCACCCAATTCGACCGAGGTCACACGCGCTGACAGACCACCTTCCAAGATCCCGCGCACTAAGGCTATCGTTGACCCACCGATGTAGGGTCCGATCTCGAGTATCGGCTGTTCTGCATGTGCCCCATAGTGGTAAAGCAAGGCGAGCACATCTGAATGCAACATCGAAATATAGCTGTTCAGTTCGGCGAACGAGGCGTACAGCGCGTCGGAGCGATATTGAGTCGCTGTCAACGATAGCTCGAACGCAGTTTTGGGCATTGGACTGCTGAAAGGCGGCATGAGGTCAGACTTTTACGGTTCTGGACGCACTTTTAGGACTGTATCGCAGCAGTGCGTCGAGCCTCGATCACACCCGCTCCAGTTCGGCAGTCATGATGAAACTGCATCGCAAGCCTCTCATGATGCGATCCATCAGCGGGGTCAACTCTATATCGATTCGGTCGACCCATCTAACCAATCGACTGGGCTTGCCGTTCAAAGATCCGGTGAAGTCATTCCATCGTTCGGCCGATCTGTTTTGAGTGAGGATTTCGTCGTAACTCTCACCGGACGCTCTCTTCACGAGAAAGTTTAGAAGTCCGCGGTTGGAACCGGAAAAGATGTCATCACTAAAGACTATTCGTCGGACACGCAAGCCTGCCAACCTCGCAGCGTGACGCAAGGTTGATGGAGTAAACATCAAGAGATGCCGTGGAATGTCGTCATGCCGCATTACTCGCGCTGGCAGGCTACGGAAGTTAGGAACCAGCACGAATGCACGACCATCTGCTGCTAGCAGGTCAGCGATTTGGCGCAACGTCTCCACCGGTTCGTGGATATGCTCGAGAACTGCCCACAAGGTTATCGCTTGGAAAAACCGCGGTTTGAGTCCCGCCGATTCAACACGTCCATAGTGAATCGGCATGTTAAAAACGTTTGGTGGGGTTTCGGAAAATTCGATTCCCTGCACGCTCCACCCCCGTTGTTTCATCCAATACAAAAACTCGCCCTTTTGACATCCAATGTCGAGCAGTTGGCCCGGCTTCAGCGCGGACAGCAAGTTCGCCTTTGCTGTCAGCGTAGAGCGCTTTTCTTCCAATAGCTTTTCCGCGGTCGTCGCGACGTCATAAAAGTCCGGCGGATAGAAAGTTTTAATTTCGCCCGGATCGGGCCTTGGGTTAATAAAAACCATTGAGCAATGGCAACAGCGCACGACGCGAAAGCGATCGTTGGTTACGTAGTGTGTGTGATCCAAACGATCAAAGAGCAGGTCATGCTGATCGCTCTTGCAGATCGGGCAAGCGCTGTATTGCATGTATGCGGCTGGAGGGATAACGGGGTTTAGCGACGTTCAGGACTACCGAAGCTTTAGTGAGATAAGTCTTGTATTTGCGATTGCGACAACGCAACGTGGGTTAACTCGGCATCCAGGTCAGTCAGACTGCTAGTGAAAGTCCGAGTTAGCCCGATAACCTCGAACTCGAGAGCATCGAATCGATAGTCTAGAAACTGATCCTTCGGCCGATCGTCGTCATGAGCGAGGGCCGCGCTCATAAAATATCGTCCCGGGACCAGGCGAACGTCAAACCGTAACCGGCATTCGTACGATGTGTTCGGCGAGTTCGGCGGTATGGACTTGAAATGTAACGCCGACTTCGTGCCGTAGACCTCCACTCCGCGCGCATTGCAAATAATGAATCCATAAGAAATAGGACGGGGAATCGAAGCCAAAAGTGTCACACGAAAATAAGCTTCGCACTTTGTATAGGTTTCGATAATGGTGACCGATTCGCCGCTCTCATTGCGCAGACCGATTCGGGTGATAGTTGCTTCGCCGCTGCCGTAACGAACTTCTCGGCCCGTTTTTTTAATTCCGAGCTCAACACTCGAGCCGGTCGCGCTCGACGGTTCAGGCGCCTTAGCCGTCGGCTCGATCGCACGCTTACCCTCACCAACGTTACCAAACAGCAGCTTGTGATACTCGCGACCAATTCTTTGTGGATCGCCTTCAGCATAAACGCGCCCGTGCTCCAAGATGATGGCTCGGGTACAAAACAGAAGAATCGTGGACGTATCGTGCGTCACGAACAGGATCGTGGTGCCTTGTTCGCGCAACTGTGCGAGCCTGCCAAAGCATTTCTTTTGGAAGCGCGCATCGCCGACCGCCAGCGCCTCGTCCACAATGAGCAACTCCGGCTCGACCGCCGTCTGCACGGCAAAGGCCAAGCGCATCAGCATTCCCGAGCTATACGTCTTGACGGGCTGCTCCATGAATTCGCCAATGTCGGCGAACTCAGCGATCGCATCAAATCGATCGTCAATTTCTGACGCGCTCAACCCTAGCAGCGAAGCATTGAGCCGAACGTTCTCCCGTCCCGTAAATTCGGGTGAAAAGCCGCTGCCCAGCTCAAGCAACGCCGCCACTTTGCCGCTCACCGCAACAGAGCCAGATGTCGGAGCCAACGTACCAGCAACGATCTGGAGCAACGTACTTTTCCCCGCTCCATTTCTTCCCAAGATTCCCAGAGCATCTCCGCGATTGAGATGGATCGAAACTTCGCGCACGGCCCAAAATTCGTTGAAAAAGGGACGTTGCCGACGCCAGCTCGCCGGTAGTAGGCGCTGTAACCGGGGATAGAAAAACTGTCGCAGTCGATCCTGCGGTCGCGCATAAATTTCGTACCGCTTCGACACGTTTTCAATGAGCAGGACGGGGGCGGGCGTTGGCATTGCCGAAGGTCTTTTCTGAAGCGGAGGCGATACTGCGAGGTCGTTAGACGAGGTCCGCAAACGGCTGCCTCTGTGCGACTGGGCAGCATCGTGTTGCACCAGCCCGTTTGAGTCCGCGCCGAGTCTTGTAAGGGAGCGTCTGCATGCTTACCTGCCAACGGGCACTTGACCGCGCAAGCATGTGTCCCAATCGCTCGGCTGTTGGATCTCGATCAACCCTGCCTCGCGAAACCAGGCGTTCACCTCGTCCGGGGAGTGCAGCCAGTGGTAAGCGGGGGAGTAGCCGTCAAACGTGTCAAGAATGTCGTACTCGACGCCGAGCCCGTGCCGAGGAAACGGGAACGCATGCTGAATGGCGCCCACTAGTGGGTGTTCGAGCCGGGCCTCGGCCCACGGTACGAACCATCGGCACCACGCGTAATACATCGAATCAGGAAGCTTGTTTACGAAAGGTACCCAGCGTGCTCGCGTGATGTATGCGTCATTGCGGGGGTAAACCCAGATCGCGATGACGCCGCCGGGCTTAAGTAACGGCACGAGCCGCTCGAAAAACTTGCGTGTGTCAGGTGTGTGGTGCAAAACGCCAATCGAAAAGATCACGTCGAACGTGCCAGGTAGAAAAGGAAGTGCTCCGATGTCGGCTTGTGCGATCCACACATTCGGCCGCTCACCAAGATTTCGTTGCGCTGCCTCTACTGCGTAGCTCAGGTCGACCCCGACGACGTCGCCACCCCACCGGCTGGCGACATCTGCATATCGTCCTGCGCCCACGCCCGCGTCGAGGATCAACTTGCCTTTCAAGAACTCCGGCGTGAACCCAGTCTTGGCGATGAACTCGCGTTCCGAAGGGCGGTCGTCGCGATAGATATCGAGCTGGGTCCGATCGTGAATATTCCATTCAAAGCTGAATGACTTGACGTACTGATCGCTTTCGACAAAACGAGCGACGCCGTTGACGATCGGAAAGCGTCGACCAGCGGTGCCGACGTAGGCGTCGCCTTCGCGCGTCAACACCGTACCGGTTGCCGGGTCCCGCAGGCGAGCCTGCATGCGCTGCGCGGCGGTTTGAACCGTTGACGTTCTCGATTGCACTAGGCGGCCGTTGCTCGAATCGGTTCAGGAAGCTCTTGATCAACCTCGGCACCGTCGTTCAGAACTTCGAGATACCGTCGCGCCATTGCTTGCCGCGAGAAAGAGTTGCGCATGTATGCGGCTCCATTGATACCGAACCGCTTGCGCACATCATCGTGTTCGAGCAGTTCGATGCAGCGCCGAGCAAAGCCACCGATATCGTCGCGATCAACGACGTAGCCCGTTTGGCCGTCGATCATGCAGTCGGGAACGCCGCCCAGATTCGGCGCAACCACGGGAATACCGAGCGCCTGCGCCTCCATGACGACATTGGGCATACCTTCGAAGCTGGAGGTCAGAAGCAGAACGAACGAAATCTGCATCAGCTGCGGCACATCATCGCGTCGTCCCAGCAGGGTCAGCGATGACTGCAGCTTGAGTTCATCGATCCTTTGCCGCATGGCCGGTTCGAACGGACCCACGCCCGCCACCAATGCACGAGCCTGTGGCAGCCGAGCGTGGATCGCAGCAAATGTTTCAACGAAGAGAAGCGGCCGTTTCTCCTCGCTCAGCCGAAAAACGCCGAGGATGACTGGGCTATCGGGCATCACACCGAGTTGTTGCCTCAACTCCGATAGGGAAAGCGCCGCCGGAGCAGTCAGCGCCGCCGTATCGATCGCGTTCGGGATCAGCCTGATTCGAGAGTCGTCAACACCGATCCAACGAGCGTAGTCGGCATTGGCTGCACGCGAATTGCCGGTCATCAAAACGCTCGGCGACTTGGCCAGCAATGCATACAGGGGCTGAAACCAATCGTTCGATAGATAGGAAAACCGGCTTGGGTTGTAATTGCGAAACGACAGGACGATTTGGGGCACCGACGCCAGCAGGCCGGCGGTGGCGGCAATCAAGTTGCAGGAATCGAGTTGCGCATAGACGACACGCGGCTTGAGCCGCATAAACAGCTCGACCAGATCCCGCAGTTGCTGACCGAATGGGTTGTCCATGCCGGCTTCGGCGTCACCCAGGATCGCGCGCTCGAGCTTCGCATGGGCCGCCGCGAGCATTTCCCGCTCGCTGATCTCACGTTGCGTAAGTTCGGTGAGCCTAACGCCGTCACCGGTGAGCAATGGCAGGTAGTGCTTGTCATCACCTGCGAGCGGGAATAACGTAACGAAGTCAACGTTGTGCCCCATCCGCTTCAGTTCACCGGCGAGATAACACCATTGACGCTCCGCGCCACCCGGCGGCAAGGCGTGCGTCAACACGACAACGCTATCGCCGCGCTGTAACGACGCTGGGTCGGGCAACTTTGCGGCGTCCGCTATCGCAGCTTTAAGTTCCAACATAAACGGGCGCCGCCGCTCGAATCCAACCGGTGTAACCACATTCGACACAAACGGAAGTCGGTGCTCGGTGCGAGCATTTCGCTCAACCATCCAGAAGGATTTCGGGCTTCGCGCGCCAGCCTTCGTGGACGCAAAGCGCACTGCGCCTCCCTTGACCGAATACCGGCCGTCGCCCCAGCGCCGGATGTCTGCATTCGAAGCCGGAACCGGCGGCAGCTGTCTAAGGCCTTCGAACAGTGCGTAGCGATCCGACAGTTCCACTTCACCGGCAGCCAGGCCACCGAGCGGGGCCGCGATCCACAGATTGCCTTGCTCTGGCACCGCCCGAGCGAACATCACGCGACCGAAGCCGAAACGTAGAAGGCCCAGCAGGTTCATACCCCGCCGCCATAACGTCGGTCTATGCAAAGAAATGGTGACGACGCTGCCATCTCCGCCATAAGGGTGTCGCAATACAACGCGCGCGACGCCCATCCGACGAAGACGGTCGAGCGACGACCAACCGGTCAGCGCCGCCGCGCTGCGTGTGGCGAGGAGCAGCGTTGCGCCGCCCAACGCACTCCGACCGCCCGCTCCTCCTTCTCCCTGAATGAATGCCGACCAGGAGGTTTGCGTTTGCAGCAGCGGCCGACACTCACCCGATCTGACGACACTTTCCCAGACATCTCGGTGCGCGGCAATCAGAGGCATCAGTTCCGACGCTGATGCCGGAAGCGAGCTGGAGCCGTCGCCCGCAGAAGCGGCGTCCGTGACCGCAAGCACGCCGTCGGCGATTTTCCAGGCTTGTATCGAGGACTCATCCGCTCGATCGTTCACTGCAATTGCCGAGCCTCGCTCGGTTTCAACGCACTCCATCCGCCCAGGGTGATGGCGCAGCCAGGACTCGAGCATCGTCAGCGCCCAAACCTGGTAGGTGACGCACCCACCATCGCTTCGTTGTCTCTGCATAAACCGGGCAATGGCATCACGACCGAGCGCGGCACGGATTCGACTTTCGTCACTTTCCAGCAGAGTCGACGCCACCTGCAGCAATTCATTCTGTCCCCAACGCGACATCGGGAGACCGAAACCTTTTTTCGGTAGATCAACCAGCGCGCGCGGCAAATAGCGGTAAGCGACCTCGCGCAGCAACAGCTTGCCGCGCGCGCCGTTGTACAGAGTTTCTTGCGGCAGCCGTTCAGCAAAGCGCGCAAGCTCGATGTTCAAGAATGGCGTGCGCACTTCAAGCGAGTGCTGCATGCTCATGCGGTCAACCTTGGGCAGCACCGCACCGGGCATGTAATTTTCCACATCGGTCTGGCGTAGCCGGCACACCAACGGAACGTTTGTACGGTCGACTTCGGCGCGCAATCGCTCCAGATGCCCGGCGGCGCGAGCGGGCACAAATCCGAACAGCTCCTTGATGTGCTCTTCAACCGAAACCAAAATGCGGTTCGAGTAATAGTCGCGGCCAGGGCTCCAATCGGGCGCGCGGTGTCGGGTTGACTCGTCAAGCGTTGCGAAATAGCGGTCGTAGCCAGCAAATAGCTCATCGCCGCCGTCGCCGGACAGTGCAACTGTCACTGTTTGTCTCGCGAACGCGGACAACAAGTAAGTCGGCAGGCACGAGCTATCCGCGTTCGGCTCGTCCAGCACGCGGCCGATATTCAATAGAAACTCGCTGGCGTTCGGCGCAATGATCTTGTCGTGGTGTTCCGTGCCGAGATGCGCAGCAAAGACCCGCGCGACTTCATGCTCGCTGTCGGCCGCGCCCTGGAACCCGATCGAAAACGTCTTCAGAGGCACCTTCAGCTGCCGGCGGATCAACGCACAAACCGTCGACGAATCCACGCCGCCCGATAGGAACGCACCTAGCGGCACATCGGAAATCAAGCGCCGCCGCAAGCTGCGCACTAGGATGTCCTCGAGTTCGTCCGCCAACTGATCGAGCGGACGATGATCGAATCCCGAGCTTCCCGGCTGGAATGCGAAATACCTGCCGATCTTCGGGGCCTGGCCTGGGTATGCGGTGAGCCAGTGGCCCGGCTGCAGTTTGCTGACACCGCTGTAGACGGTGCGCGGGGCTCCGATGTATTGGAACATCAATAGCTCAGCGACTGAATCGAGGCTGATGTGGCCTCCGACACCTGGCACAGTCTCGAGCGCATGCAACTCCGAGGCAAAGGCCAAACCACCGCCCGCCAGCTCTGCGTAGTAAAGGGGCTTCTCTCCGAACGCATCGCGGGCGAGGATCAATTGGCCCGACGCGCGATCGAAAGCCGCCAACGCGAACATGCCATCGAGCCGCGGCAGCGCGTCGACACCCCACAGCGCGAGCGCGTGTAACAGCACTTCAGTATCGGTGCGGCCGCGGAAACTGATTCCGCACGCCTTAAGTTGGGCGCGCAGTTCTTCGAAGTTGTAGATCTCGCCGTTGTAGCTGATGACCCATCGGCCGCTCGCATCGATCATCGGCTGATGACCCGCGGGCGAGGTGTCGATGATTGACAGGCGACGATGCCCTAGCGAACAACGTCCCAGAGCGTCGTGCCAGATTCCCTCGTCGTCGGGCCCACGGTGCGCGATGACGCCGGTCATGCGCCGCAGTAAGGCATCGCGTGCTACGCCGTCGGATACGGCGCGCTCCGCTGAAAACAGACCGGCGATACCGCACATGGTTAGGTGCCCGAAAACAATGAAGGGCGCATTTCGCGCACCGCGTAGCTGCGTCCGTTGGCGCGTGGATCGCTGTTGTCGGAAGTGCTGAAGTACACGCCAGCGCCCCAGTGAGCAAATCGACCGCCGCCGGATTTTCTAATGTCGTCGTGCGCCGCATGCGCGGGGCCCAGCACGGCGCCATCCTCCGTCAGAACCAGGGATGAATGGCTTTCATAGTCAGACAGCAGATAGGGTGGCAAGTCTGCCAAATAGCAATGGCCGCCCTCGTGTCGGACGGTGGTAATCGGTCCGGCGTAGGAACGACGGGCGAGCGCGCGAAAAATGCGCCGAAAAGGGGGCGTCGCGATCCGCCGCGTCATAACCAGAAACGCCCCGACGGCGATCAGATAAAGGCTCACCAGCACGACCGCGATCGAGTCCCGCAGCGGGCGGGTGTCAGCTGAATCGGGCAAGCAGTTGACTCCAGTCGGACAGATAGCGGTCAATATGAAACACCTCGATTGCCTTGGCACGCGCTGCGGTACCGATGCGACGCGTCGCATCCGGGTTGCGCATCAAAAAGTAAAGCTGCGAGCGCAGCTCGTCTGCACTGTCCGCGTAAAACCCGTCGACCCCGTTTTCGATGAATCGATCGACGTCGTGGTTGCGGGCACTGACGGTGACCACACCGCACATCATCGGCTCCCCCCGTGCACGCGGCATTGGCGATCGAATCGTTGGATTGAAGTAAATCGAGTAGCGGCGCAATTCGTCAACGTACCGGCGGAATTTAGCGAGTGCGTAAGCATTGCTGACGTAGCTCGGATGGGGTTCAGGAACTCTCAGGGTTTCGGGCCGCAGCTGCTCGTAATGACCGTCGAAGACTTCTCGATAAAGCAAGTATCCCCGATAGTGCGGCCGGGACGGGACTATCGGATTGAGCGGCGAGACGATACCCTTTTCGTAGACTGCTGGATTGAAGCTTCTGGGATCGAACCCGTGCCAGATCACACTCGACTGCCGAAACCGCCACTCCGACTGCGCTTGGTATGAGTTGCAAACTACATGCGTGTCGCCCAGATAGTCGACCAACCGTTGGCGTTCGCTTTCGATCGGCTGCAGCAAATCGGCTCCAGAATAATTCACGTCGTATTGCCCGCGAAACTGCGGCGTACCGTGGCAGACCGCCACCTTGGGCAAGTCGATCCGCTCGCAAAACAGCTTGAAAGTGGCGCCCCACTCAGAGCTCAGCGCGCCATTGGTGTTTTCCGGCGCCAGAACATTTTCGTCGAAATGCAAAATGGCGAGGTCATACTGGCGCGGATCGACATCATCGATCCGCCGAAAACTCGCATTCAACGGAAAAGGTCGGCGCGAGTAATCCCATTGGTCGGCGACGCGACTGCCCGTGCCGGTGACCAGCGTCACGTCGATCGGCAACTTCCACAGCTCGTATTGGTGCGAGGTGTGCCAGTGGTACGTCAAAACCCGCAGACGTGCGTGGCCCGGCCGAGGGTTCGAGCGGGCCAGGGGCAGCAGGGTCGCGTAGTTATCATCTGCTTCCGCCACGAATTTGATGCGCAATTCCGGTTGGTGCTCCGAATGATCAGGCGACGGTGTATCGGCCGGAAGCTTGCTGCGCCGAATGCTGAAGTCGCCGCCAATACCGTCCGCAGTCCGGCTGAGCTCGTCGGGTTTCGCGGTCCGGGCCGATACACACTTAAGCAGGCAGGACACCACCTCTTGCTCGAAAGCCTCGTCGTTCGACGACCTAACGACAACCTCACAATCGCCAAACGCGTGAGCATCCACGTGTGTCTGTACGAAATCGCGACTTGGCTTCAAATCGGGTCTTGGAACGATCAGGATGCCATCCGTCGCATCGGCAATCGTGGCGGCCACCTCGATTTCGCCACGGTACGACTGCGGCGGGTACGACCACGGCTTCGGTGGCATCGTGCCGGTGCCCGTTGACACAGAGGCGACCAAGACCCTGGGCTGACGCATGCGAACGTACCAGTCGCTGAGCGCGCGGCCCAGTGCGCCGCCTGCACTCGTCCACTCGAGCACGGGTTTGCGATCCGAGCGGGCCGCATCTGCCATGGTCTGGTCGGTCTCGAGCACTACGTCACAAGCAACCATCGTGCTACGGCGTGCACCGATCAGTTCGTTCGGATCGACCCAACTGCTGCTACTGAGTTCGGCAGGCGGCGCAAAGATAACGCGCTCCAGCGACCGGGCCTCGCCCACATAGGCGGTTGGCACACCGAGCGCAAAAGCCTCTCGGAAAATCGCTGCAATTTCGGGAGTCCACGGCACATCCGCCACAATCAGCACGTCGATTCGGTCGCCCTTGAGCGCGTGCAACAACTCGCTGCTGCTGGCGAAGCAGGTGATGCCCCGCAGCAGATCATGATGCGGCGCTCCGAGATAGGCAGTACGCGGCGAACGGTGCGCTGGAACCACGCGCGGCGGCGTGGGCCAGCGGTAGCTGGCCGCGTGGTCGATATCCCCACGTTCTAGAGCATCGCCACGATCGTGTCGCACGCGGCGTAACCAGCGTGCAGCCTTATTCAGGGTGCTGTGCCATCCATGTTCGCTGTAGTGGTCGCGCGTCGCGAGTAACAGCCGTCTCGTGCGAGTCACCACTTCAATGTCGAGGATGCGCCGCGCCAGTGCCGTACTGCCGCTCGATCCAGCTCCGATACTCGCCGCTGCGAACCCTCTGCACCCAAGCGCGATTGTTCAAGTACCAGAGGACCGTTTTGCGCAAGCCAGATTCAAACCGCTCCTTCGGACGCCATCCAAGCTCGCTTTCGATCTTGCTGGGGTCGACCGCGTACCGGCGATCGTGACCCGGCCTGTCGCGTACATGGCGGATATCCTCGGCGTGCAACCCGCCCGCGCGCGGACTGAGTTCGTCGAGAAGGCGGCATACCGAATGCACGACGTCGACGTTCTTTATGCAATTTCGCCCGCCGACGTAATAGGCCTCTCCGGGAATTCCACGTTCAAGCACCAGCCGCAGCGCAGAGCAGTGATCGGCCACGTGCAGCCAGTCGCGCTCTTGCAGCCCATCACCATAAACAGGCAGCGCTCTGCGCTCGAAAGCATTCAGGATCGTCAGCGGGATCAGCTTTTCAGGGAACTGATAGGGACCGTAATTGTTGCTGCAACATGTCAGGATGGTCGGCAACCCATACGTACGGTGATAGGCACGCACCAGGTGATCAGACGCCGCCTTGGTGGCCGAATAAGGGCTGTTCGGAGCATGCGGGGACGCCTCGTTGAACGCGGGTTCTTCGGGCTCAAGCGAGCCGAAAACCTCATCGGTCGACACATGAATGAAGCGAAACGCCGCGCGTTCGGCGGTGCTCGCGCTCTCCCAAAACGCGCGCGCTGCTTCGAGCAGTGAAAATGTGCCGTTGACATTGGTGCGCACGAAATCCGAAGGGCCAAGGATCGAGCGGTCGACGTGGCTTTCGGCCGCCAGGTGAATCACGGCGCGCGGGCGGTGCTCCCGCAGCAGCGCTGCTATCGATTCAGCATCGCAGATGTCCAGCCGCTCCAGCTGCATGCGCGGGTCAGCAGTGAACGACGAAAGATTATCAAGGTTGCCGGCGTAGGTGAGCTTGTCGATCACCAGCGCACTCTCGTCAGATTGCGCAAACCAGTCGCTGAGGAAATTGGCGCCGATGAAGCCCGCGCCGCCGGTAACGAAAATCATCGTGATGCAGGGTTTGCGGAGGCCCGCATTGTAGTGGATGAGCACGCAGCAGAGACTGCGCCGATCCGTACAATTCGGCGCACCAAAATGCAATCAGCACTGTCGCCCCAACCTCCCAGCGCCGATGGTCGGCAAATGATGTTTAGCAGCGCGAGTTCAGACGCGATAACGCTACCTCTGGTTCCGGCAAACGGCATCGACGCCGGAACGTCGAACCACCCGGCGGATGCCTGTGCCGCCCGCCGCGACAGTTCCGATTTCGACGTCGGTGGCCTCGATGCATTGCGGGGCCAATGGGTCAGATTGGAAGTTCTTCTGGAAGTCGATCGCGACGAATGGAGTTCTCCCAATCTTCAGTTCGAGCTTCAGGCCGATGACCCTGAAATCCACACGCTCGGTCTTCCCAGTCCTGCCAGTGATCAGCGGCGAATTGAGTTGATCTTCAACGTTCCTCCCAATTTCCAGTCGGTGCGATTTTGCGCAAATGCCCGGCCTGGGCGTTTCAGACTTAATGGAGCTCGAGCGTTTGTAATCGGCAGGGCGCGCGCAATCTTTGAAATGTTGCGCGCAGTTGCGACAGTCGACGGATTCTTTCGTAGCGCGGCGCTGCTGCGTGATGCCGTTGACCCGGGCCGCAACGCGGCAGCCCGGCATCGAGCGCGTCAGCGCATCGTTCAACGGTACATGCAGGTTCGATTGGGCCAGTACACCTATGCCGAATGGATCGACGCGTTCGAGCCGAAACCTTCCCATCGCGCCGACTTGGCTTCCGCCCACAGTCAGTGGAGGTGCCAACCCACCGTATCGATCGTGTTTCCCGTTTTCAACGTCGAGGAAAGATTTCTCCGCGCTGCGCTTAATTCGGTACTTGCGCAAATCTATCCCCACTGGCAACTTTGCATCGCAGACGACGGCTCGACCGAACCGCACATCCGCAAGGTCCTGCAGGACTATTCCAAGCGCGATTCGCGAATACGCGTGGTCTACCGAGAACACAACGGGCACATCGTCGAAGCATCCAATTCCGCCCTCGAGCTGGCAACCAACGATTGGGTCGCTTTCCTTGACCACGATGACCGGCTGCATCCGCATGCCTTTCATTTCGTGGCAGAAGCCATCGCCACGCATCCCGATGTATCCCTTATCTACTCGGACGAAGACAAAATTGATGCGCAGGATCGCCGTCAGGACCCATATTTCAAGTGTGACTACAACTACGAATTACTCCTCGCATACAACATGGTCTGTCACCTGACCGTATTGCGGCGAAGTCTCGTCAACGATCTCGGCGGACTGCGGAGAGGATTCGAGGGCGCGCAGGACTACGATCTCGTACTGCGCGCGACCGAACATCTTTCGAGCGATCAAATTTTGCATCTGCCGCGGGTTTTGTATCACTGGCGCGCTCATCCCGGCAGCACGGCGTTGTCGTCTCAAGCTAAGCCGTACGCGGCTTTTGCCGGTCGCCGTGCCGTCGAGGAGCACTTGCAACGAAGAGGCATTCGCGCAACGGTCGCGCCGGCTCCTGACTTGCCAGAGATGAATCGAGTCCGATATGCACTTCCCGATCCAGCTCCCACGGTTTCGATCGTCATCTGCACCCGCGATCGTGCCGATCTGCTTGCCGCATGCATCGACTCGATCGCCGAACGCTCCACGTACCGAAACTATGAGGTACTCGTCGTCGACAACGGCAGCACCGAAGCGGCAACTTTTCGGCTCTTCGAGCGCGTGCAATCCGGCCGGGTTCGCGTTATGCGTGATGCATCGCCCTTCAATTTCTCAGCGTTGAACAACCGTGCAGTAAGAGTCGCCAGCGGAGATTTCGTTTGCCTGCTGAACAATGACACCGAGATCATCACTGCCGACTGGATCGAAGAGTTACTGTCGTTCGCGGCTCAGCAAGATGTGGGCGCGGTGGGGTGTCGCCTCTGGTACCCCAGCGGTGGACTGCAGCACGGAGGTGTCTTTCTAGGTCCGCTGCACGTTGTGCATCACGCGCATCGCCATCTTCGTCGCGGGCACCCCGGATACTTTGGGCGCGCCATTATTCATCAGTCTTTCAGCGCAGTAACCGGGGCGGCCTTGATGATCCGGAAATCGCTCTATGACGAAGTCGGCGGGCTCGATGAGAACCTCCCTGTCACGTTTAACGATATCGACTTCTGCCTGCGCGTGCGCAAAGCGGGCTATCGGAACGTGTGGACTCCGTATGCCGAGATCATTCATCACGAATGCGCAACGCGGGGCGCCGATAGCTCACCCGGCGCCAGAGCGCGGGTCGAGGCGGAAACCCGCGTAATGAAGCAACGATGGCCAGCGGTGTTGCAGAATGACCCCGCATATTCACCAAACTTGTCGGTCGAGAGCGAAGACTTCCGCATCGCGTGGCCAGCGCGAGTCGATGGTTATCAGCACGTCACGCCCACTCACCTGATTAGCCGGCGCGAAGAGGCTTCGGTGAGCTATAGCGAATGAAAACCGCGATCGTCACCGGCATATCGGGGCAGGACGGGGCCTATCTCGCCCGCTTGTTGCTCGACAAAGGCTATCGCGTCGTGGGCACCTATCGACGGACAAGCTCCGTTAACTTCTGGCGCATCGAGGAATTGGGAATCGATCAACGTCCCAACCTTGAACTGGTTGAGTACGACCTGACCGATTTTGGCGCGACGATCAATCTTGTGCAGCGCGCCGAGCCGGTCGAGGTCTACAACCTCGCTGCACAAAGCTTCGTGGGGGTATCGTTTGATCAGCCTGTAACGACTGCCCAGATCACTGGCATTGGAGCACTGCATCTGCTTGAAGCGATACGGATCGTCAACCGTGATATTCGGTTCTATCAGGCATCCACGTCGGAGATGTTTGGCAAGGTCCAGCAGGTGCCGCAAAGTGAGCGCACGCCGTTTTACCCGCGTAGCCCATACGGCGTTGCCAAGCTGTATGCACATTGGATGACGGTCAACTATCGCGAAGCTTACGGCATCTTCGCCACGAGCGGCATCCTTTTCAACCACGAGTCTCCCTTGCGGGGCCTCGAATTCGTCACGCGCAAGATCACCGACGCCGTCGCGAAAATCAAATTGGGCAAGAGAGCGTGTTTGGAACTCGGAAATCTGGACGCCAAACGCGATTGGGGTTACGCACCAGAGTTTGTCGAGGGCATGCACATGATGCTGCAGGCGCCTGAGCCCGAGACTTTTGTGCTGGCGACGGGCAGGACCGAGACGGTTCGAAGTTTTGTCGGCATGGCCTTTGACGCCGCGGGAACCACCATTCGATGGCAGGGCGAGGGTCTCGATGAGGTGGGCATTGCCGTCGATACGGGAACAACCGTGGTGCGCATCAATCCACGCTTCTATCGGCCGGCTGAAGTTGATTTACTGATCGGTGATCCGAGCTTCGTCAGGGACAAGTTGGGCTGGATGGCCAGAACTCCCGTGGAATCACTCTGCGCAATGATGGTGCAAGCGGATTTGCGACGGAACGCGAGTGGCTTCTCGTTCTGATCGCGGTCGGGTCTTGGTTACGGGCCTGGACGGTTTTACAGGCAGCTATCTCGGCCCGCTGCTGCGACAACGGGGTTATGAAGTCATCGGCGCAGGCGAGCCGGAGTTCAACCTACTGCGGCCGGAGAGCATTGCTTCGGTGATTACCTCGGCGCAGCCGGAATTTGTGATCCATCTGGCTGGCATTAGCTTCGTAGCGCATGAAGACGCAGCTGCACTGTATGCGGTAAACACGGTCGGCACCACGTCGCTGCTAAGCGCACTCGAGGTCGTTGCGCCCCGCCTTCGGAAGGTCATCCTGGCCAGCACGTCTCAGGTCTACGGCAATGCGACGGACGATCCAATCACCGAGCGAACGGCTACCGCACCGATCAATCACTATGCGTGCAGTAAGCTAGCCATGGAGCACATGGCGCACCATTGGTTTGCTCGGCTGCCGATTTTGATCACGAGGCCGTTCAACTACATTGGACCGGGCCAGGGCAAGCACTTTCTGCTACCGAAACTGATCGATCATTTTCGTCGTCAAGCCTCCGTCATCGCGTTAGGTAACCTGGGCGTCGAGCGTGATTTCCTCGATGTCCGCGCCGTTGCTGACATCTACGTCAAGCTGCTCGAGTCGCGGCTGCAGTCCACGGCGGTTAACATCGCTTCTGGAGTGGCGCGGAGTCTCGCGAGCATCCTCGACGATTTGACACGCATTACCGGGCACCACCTTTCCACGCGTATTGATCCAGCCCTCGTGCGCCACAACGAAGTCAAGCGGTTAGTCGGCAGCAGCGAGAATTTGCGCCACGTTGTCGGAGACCTGGCCTATTCGGATTTCGAGGCCACTTTGCGATGGATGCTCGAGCAAGTTCCAGCGCCGGCATGAATGCACCTTCTCGCGCAACGCTCGGTGGCGCCCGAGTGCTGGTGGTCGGCGATGTCATGCTCGACCGTTATTGGTTCGGCGATGTGGACCGAATTTCACCGGAGGCGCCGGTTCCCGTCGTTCGTATACGAAATACGGAAGAGCGGCTCGGGGGCGCCGCAAATGTCGCGCGCAACATCACCGCGGTCGGAGGGGCGGCCGGCCTGCTGGCCGCAGTGGGTGACGATGAGGCCGGCCGTGCAATCGTGGCCATGCTTGCGGCGTCCGATATCGAGTCGTACGTTCACACCGAGAGCGCAGTCACCACCACAGTCAAGCTGCGCCTGATCGGTCGCAGCCAGCAGATGCTGCGCGCCGATTTCGAGCGGGCTCCGCAAGAAGAGGTGCTTCTGAAGCATCTTGATACGTTCGCTTCCGCTTTGCCGCCTTATCAGCTGGTTGTGCTATCGGACTACGGCAAGGGCGGGCTCGCGCACATTACGCAGCTGATCGAACTTGCCCGCACGGCAGGAAAGCGAGTGCTGGTTGATCCGAAGGGGGATAGTTACGCAAGCTACCGCGGCGCAACGATGCTGACGCCGAACCGAGCCGAGCTGCGGGAAGTGGTTGGGCGCTGGAAAGACGAAGCGGATCTCGAAGTGCGTGCGCAGAAGTTACGACGCGACCTTGGATTGCAAGCATTACTCCTGACTCGCAGTGAAGAAGGCATGACGCTTTTCACAGATGACGGCGCATGGTCCGTCCCGGCGCAGGCGCGCGAGGTGTTCGACGTCAGCGGCGCGGGGGATACGGTCATCGCAGTGCTTGCCACGATGTTGGCATCGGGGGCGCCGATGCGCGACGCGGTGGCGGCGGCCAACCGGGCTGGCGGCATCGCCGTCTCGAAGTTCGGGGCGACGACCGTGAGTTACGACGAGCTGTTCGGCGCAGATCAATGATCGTCGTAACGGGCGCAGCCGGCTTTATCGGCGCCAACAACATCAGAGCGCTGAATGAGCGTGGCGCGGTAGACATCCTCGCCGTTGACCATTTGGCTCAAGCCGACAAGTTCCGCAACCTAGTCGGCTGCGACGTCTCGGATTATCTTGACAAACAGGAGTTCCTCGAGAGCGTGCGTCGCGGCGCCCTGCCGAAAGTCGACGTCGTGTTTCATCAAGGAGCCTGCTCGGACACAATGGAGACCGACGGCCAGTACATGATGGATAACAACTACCGATTTACGGTGGAGTTATTTCTCTGGTGCCAGGAAAATCGCGTGCCGCTGATCTATGCATCGTCTGCAGCCGTATACGGCAGCGGGCCTGAATTCGTCGAGCGCCACGGTGGCGAGAAGCCGTTGAACATCTACGGCTATTCCAAGCTTCTGTTCGACGGCTATCTGCGCCGACGGTTGTCCGATCTAAGGACTCCGGTGGTAGGGCTGCGCTACTTCAATGTGTACGGACCGCGCGAATCGCACAAGGGGCGCATGGCATCGGTGGCGTTTCACAATTACTTGCAGTTCCAGGAGCACGGCCGCGTCAGGCTTTTCGAGGGCAGCCACGGCTATGCCAATGGCGAGCAGAGACGCGACTTTGTCCACGTCGACGACGTCGTCGACGTCAACTTGCACTTCTGGCAACGACCCGTTTCGGGTGTCTACAACGTCGGGACCGGACGGGCGCAAAGCTTTAACGATATCGCGCTGACGGTGGTTAATACACTGCGCGAAGCCAACGGAACCCCGGCGCTGCCACTCGATAAGGCCGTCGGCAATGGATCGATCGAATACGTGCCATTTCCAAGCGACCTCAAGACCAAGTATCAGGCGTACACGCAGGCTGATCTAACGCGACTGCGCGCTGCCGGCTGCGAACTCGAGTTCAGGTCGGTCGAGAACGGCGTCGCCCAATACACGCGCTGGCTGCTGCAACATCCGTCATGAGCGCTGTCCGCGCTGCGTTTCTCGATCGCGACGGCGTGATCAATATCGATCGCGTTTACGTGTACACCCGCTCGGATTTTGAGTTCATCGACGGCGTCTTTGATGGCGCGCGCACGTTGAAGAGGCTTGGCTACGCGCTGGTCGTCGTCACGAACCAGTCAGGAATCGGGCGTGGCTTGTACTCCGAAGCCGACTTTCGCTCGCTGGATGCATGGATGCGCGAGCGCTTTGCTGCCGAAGGAGCCCCTATCCTGGCAACATACTATTGCCCGCATCACCCAATGGAAGCGATCGCACCCTTTCTTTGCGATTGCGATTGCCGCAAGCCCGCACCTGGCATGCTGGTGCGAGCGAGCCGCGAACATGGCCTGGATCTGGCACGTTCGATCATGCTGGGGGACCGACCATCGGATCTTGAAGCGGCCAAGGCAGCCGGCTTGAACACGCGGATCTTGCTTGGCACCGATGCCACTGCAGTGCCTCCGACACCGCGAGTTGCAGGTCTAGCGACCGGCCGCTTCCGTTCGCTACGCGAAGCAGCCTCTGCGATGGAAGCAAACGGAACGCTCACCGTGGCCTGACACGATGTCCTATCGTCCTGATTTCGAAAACAAGATCGTCACGTGCGAGCATTTACCGGCAGCCGTGCAGCAACTGGCTCGACCGCTGGTCGCCACCAACGGTGTGTTCGACATTCTGCATCGCGGTCACGTGACGTATCTGGCACAGGCGCGCGCGCTCGGCGCGTCGCTTGTCGTCGCTTTAAACAGCGACGCCTCGGCCAGAAAACTCGGCAAGGGCAAGGACCGGCCGATCAATCATCATGACGATCGCGCTGCGCTATTGGCGGCGCTTCAATGCGTCGACCTGGTCACGCTGTTCGACGATCCAGTCCCGCTGCAAGTGTTGGAAACAATACGCCCCGATATCTATGTCAAGGGCGGCGACTACAAGATCGAATCGCTACCGGAAGCCGAGGCGGTCCGGTTGTGGGGTGGTCGCACGATCGTGATTCCATTCGTCCACGAACGCTCGACTACCGACCTGCTCGCACGCGTTCGCGCGTCTGGCTGCTAGGCCCTCCGCTCCGATGCAGACGCGCCGCTTTTCCGCGCGTGCTCTATGGGGTTTTGCGGCCTGGGCGCTGCCGCTCGCCGTCGTCTTTGTACTCACGCCCACACTGCTTCGTCTGCTTGGCCAGGACCGGTTCGGCGTGTTGATGCTTGTCTTCGTCACTCCGCTGATTGCGGCGCAGCTCGACCTCGGTATCGCCTCGAACGGGATCCGACAATTGGCGGCAGCCATGGCCATCGGAAATGTTGATGCCGGTCGGACGCTGGTCACTTTCAGCCTGGCGCTCGGCCTGATCGGAGCGGCGCTCGCTACGGCGGTGTGGTTCGGTGCCTCTGCGATCAGTTCCGCCTTGGGGTTCGATACCGTGCTCGGAGCTTCGTCGGGAAGCGAGCTTGTGCGCGCGTGTGCGGTGTGGATCGCGATCAGCATGGCGACGTTGCTGCCCGGGCTCGTGGCGCGAGCAGCGCAGGCATTGGTATGGATTACGGCGCTCCAGACCCTGGCCGCAGTGTCTCTTTGGCTAGGTGCCCTGCTGATTGTGCGCTCGGGGCAGCCGTTAACCGACGTCGTAGTACTTGGAATCGGACTCAGCCTCGCGGTGGGCGTCACGATGGCTTTCGCGATGCGCCAACGCATTGACTGGGGCGGCGCACCCCGGTTCGACTATCGGTTGATTACGCAGGACCGGCGATTTTCCGCAGGGATCTTCGGATCGCAGGTCGCAAGCATGCTCGTTTATCAGGGCGACCGTATTCTGATATCCGCCCTCGGTTCGCCGGCGATCGTCGGCGCCTACTCGCTGTGCGCAAACGTGGCCAACAAGACATTGGCGGCGGTCGTCGCGCTGACCTCTTTCGTGTTCCCGCATGCGGCTGCGCTGCATAGCACCGACCGTGTGCGCGAAATCGAAGAGTTGTCGCACGCGCTCAATCGCGCGGTTATCGTGCTCGTGGTTCCGCTGCTCACTCCAGGCTGGGTGCTCGCGACGCCCTTTCTTCTGCTGTGGTTGGGCGAATTCAGCAGCGCTGAGCTCATCATGGCGTTTCGCATTTTGTGGCTGGCTTTTGCAATCCCCGCCTTCGCGGTGCCGATTGGTAACATTCTGATATCAAGTGGGCGCGCTGAGCTCGCAGCCCGTTTTTCCTGGCTGACCGCCATCGTCGTGCTGGGATCGATGCTTCTTCTTGTTCCCAACTACGGACTGCTCGGGGCCACCACTGCAATGTTGCTGGGCATGTCGACCTCCTTTCTATTTCGCTTTGCGGCGCAGCGCGCGTTGGGGCTTCATGCTGCCAGCGGCTTTCGCCGGTTTTGGTTGGGAATAGGACTCGGAGTTGTTGCCCAGGGTGCGGTGCTTGCGTGCATCGGTGGCATCGCAAGCTGGCCCACGCTGTTCGCGGCCGCGGCCGGCGCGTGGTTTATTTTCTATCTGGTGCGCGTCGTTTTGCGCATGTTGTCGCCAGAAGAAGCACAACTGCTGAATCGGCTGATCCCCGCCATAAGGGGAGCCCGCGGAAAATGAAATTCCTAACGCGTCTGAGGCGACGCATTGGCGGGCTGATCCCATCAAGCGCATCGGCCGCGGCAACACTCGACGCAGCATTACAGTTGGAGCTGTCGCGAGAGTTGAGTCGTCTGCAAGGCGAGCTTCGAGCTTCGATGCCGCACAATCCCGGCTCGCGTGGTTTCAAGGTGTATTCCCAATCCGATGAAGATGGCATTCTCGAAGATATCTGCTCGAGGCTCGGCGTTGAAAGCGGTGCGTTTGCTGAAATTGGCTGCGGTGACGGGCGTGAAAACAATACACATTACTTGCTGCTAAAGGGTTGGCGCGGTGTCTGGATAGATGCTGATTCATCGAACATCCGCGCCATTCGCGCCGCCTTACCGGCCAGCAGCCGCCTGCGCGTGATCGAAGCAATGGTGACCCGCGAAAGCGTCGTCCAGACTTTGCAGCCTGCGGTCGCATCGCTCGGATCGGCTCTGGACCTTCTGTCGATCGACATTGACGGCAATGATCTCGCGATTGCACGAGCGGCGATCGCATCGCTGCACCCGAAGATCGTCGTTGGCGAGTACAACGCGAAATTCCCTTATCCGATGGTGGTGGAGGTCGCTTATGTTCCGCAGCATCAATGGCACGGTGACGACTACCATGGGGCGTCGCTGGCCGCATGGATCGAACAGCTGGCTCCCCAGTATCAGTTGGTTAGCTGCAACCTGGCGGGCACCAACTCATTTTTCGTTCGATCCGATCTTGCCGATCGCTTTCAGCAGTATCCGCCCGAGATGGTCTACCAGCGACCGCGCTTTCATTTGACGGCCCTCCGAGCGGGCCACGCGCCGAGCCTGTCGCATCTGAAACAGGTGCTGGCAGATTTCCCCGTTACCTCTGGCGAAGAGAGCCTATGAAGCAGGGCGAGATTGACTACATGCAGCAGATCGGCGAAGAAGGTGCGCGCTCCGCCTACGACAAGCCGTTCTCGCATTTCACCTGTTCAAAAAATCTGGTTGACCTCGGCATGATCATGGCACTGCTCCCGCAGCCGCCCGCGAGGTTGCTGGATCTAGGCTGTGGAACGGGTTGGACCAGCGCATTTTTTGCTCGGCGCGGTTATCAGGTAGTCGGCCAGGACATCGCGCCCGAAATGATTCGCTTTGCTGAACAGAATCGCGCGCGCTACGAAGCATCGCAGCTGGAATTTATCGTGTCGGATTACGAGTCGATGAGCTTCTCCGAGCCGTTCGACTGCGCGGTTTTCTACGATTCGCTGCATCACGCGGTCGACGAGCGGGCTGCCTTGGAAGCCGTCTACAAAGCACTGCGCCCCGGTGGCGTCTTGATAACTCACGAGCCTGGCACCGGCCACTCGACCAGTGCGGATGCGATCAATGCGATGAAGTTATACGGTGTTACTGAGAAGGACATGCCGCCGGCGCATATTCGTGACTTGGGTGCGCAAATCGGCTTTTCGAACTTCAAGTTTCATCTCGATCCGACGCAGGCAGTGATCGCGGTGTATGGAATCAACATTGCGGCCCTGCAGGGCGTTGCTCTTCCGTGGTGGCGACGGGCGATCAGCCTGGTTCGCCTGCTGCGGGATCAAAGTCTGAAAAACGGTGGGCTTTGCGTCCTGACAAAATGACGGTTGCCGCTGCCACGCCTCCGGCCGCCACGATGGGCCCGCGCGTGCTTGAGCTCGGCTGCGGCTTTACCAAGCTGCCGGGCGCGTTCGGCGTCGACATTCTTGCAGACTCCCAAGCCGATCTGATCCACGATCTCGACGTGTTCCCGTATCCGCTCGAGAGCGATGCGTGGGATCGCATCGTTTGTTTCGATGTCCTCGAGCACGTGGAACACTTCGTTCGCACCGTCGAAGAGATCTGGCGCATAGCCACCGCCAATGCGACCGTCGAGGTCCGCGCACCGTTCATGAGCAGCGTCAACTACTTTTCCGATCCGACGCATAAGCGTGCTTTCACCTCCCGCAGCTTCGATTATTTCATACCAGGTCGACCGACCTTCGCGTTTGGGTATTCGAAGGCGCGTTTCGAGATGATCCGGTGCGAATACGACGCAGAGGCACGTCCTCTTCGCCGCGGCTTCCATCGGTGGGCGCTCGACTGGGCCAATCGCAACAAGGACCATTACGAGAACCGCTATGCATTTCTCTATCCCCTCTACAACATATTCTTCGATCTGCGTGTTGTGAAGTGAGCGAGGATTCGCGTCTGCGCATCGGGCTCAACGCGTCCGCGCTTCTGTTCCCACTCACCGGTATCGGTCAATACACAAAGAACTTGGCCGAAGCGCTCGTTGCCACTGGCGAGGTCGATCTGCATCTTTTCTACATGACGGCGTGGAGCTCCGAGATTCGCACCAAGCCGCTGCGGCGCATTACAAAGCTGAAGGAGTTCATCAAGAAGGTCGTGCCACATCCTTACGCGGTCAGCCGCTTCATTCAGCAAGTGAAGTTCACCCAGGGCGCACGCGCTCGAGGAATTGCTCTGTACCACGAGCCGAATTTCCTATCTCACGAGTTTTCCAATCCGATCGTGATCTCTGCGCACGACCTCTCCTGGATCCGCTTTCCCGAGACACATCCACCCGAGCGTGTGGCAATCATGAACCGGCTCTTTCCGCGATGTCTGGAACGCGCTGATCACGTGATCACCGATGCTGCGTTCATACGCGATGAAGTGATCGCTGAATTCGGTGTCTCGCCTGACCGGGTCACCTCGATTCCGCTGGCGGCCCGACGCATTTTCCGGCCCCGGTCAGCCGCCGAGTGTGCCCGTGTGATGTCCGCGCGAGATCTTTCGTATCGCAGGTTCATTCTGTGCGTGGGCACCCTGGAGCCGCGCAAGAATCTGGAGCTGATGATTCGAACCTACGCTGCAATGCCCGCTGATTTCAGGCGCAGATTCCCGTTGGTGCTGGTCGGAATGAAAGGCTGGCTTACGTCATCGCTCGAGGCCGTGATGCAGCCTTTGATTTCATTGGGACAGGTCAGACCGCTGGGATTCACATCAGACGATGACCTTGCGGCTCTTTATGCAAGCGCCAAAATGTTGGTATACCCGTCGATCTACGAGGGCTTCGGTCTACCTCCATTGGAGGCGATGGCGAGTGGAACGCCGGTAATCGTCTCGACGCGCTCGACACTGCCCGAGGTCGTCGGCTCTGCTGGCATACAGATCGATCCGAGCGATGAAGTCGCGCTGCGCGAGGCGATGCTCCGACTAACTGATGACCCAATTCTCTGGGAGCAGCAGGCAAAAGCGTCTGTGGTGCAGGCCGGACGCTTTTCGTGGGAACGCTGCGCCCAGGAGACGGTGGCGATCTATCGTCATGTCCTTAATCGCACGAAGAGCTGATTGAAAGTTCTTAGCCTCGGCAAATATCACGGCGATGTCGGCGGAATCGAACGACATGTTCGCGCGTTGCTGCAGTCACTGCCGCCCGAGATACAGGTGGTCAACTTGGTGGCCAACGACGGTGCAGTTGCAGAAAGCGAATTCAAGCACGGCATTTCGACGGTGCGGTCGGCAAACTACGGCTCGTTCGCCAGTGTTGCGCTGTCGCCGGCAATGCCCGCTCTCGCCCGCAAACTGCATCGCGAGCAGCCGTTCGACGTTGTTCATCTGCACTTTCCTGATCCATTGGGCCACCTCACCGCGTTAGCTCTGCCACCCACCGTGCGGCGCGTTATTACGTGGCACAGCGATATCGTCAGACAGCGCTGGCTCCTGGCCGCGTATCAGCCCTTTCTTCGATCGTTCGTGCGCAATGCAGATGCGCTGATCGGCGCCACTCCGCAGCATTTTTCGAGTTCCCGGCAGATCCCCAACGGCCGGCCGCGACAGATTCGCGAAGTCATTCCATATGGCTTTGATCCCGCACCGCTCGCGCCTTCTGACGAATCGCGCCGTCGACGCGATGAATTGTTATCGCAGCGGGAAAATCGTGCGCTGATATTTTCGGTGGGCAGGCACGTCTACTATAAAGGCTTCGATGTGCTGATCCGCGCGATGCGCGACGTCGATGCGGATCTGATCATCGGCGGACGAGGTCCGCTGACTGCCAGCCTCCAGAGGTTAGCCACCGAACTGGGGCTCGATCGACGCATCACATTCGCGGGATTCATTCCCGATCACTTGCTGGTGGCCTACTACGAGGCGTGCGACGTGTTCTGCATGCCGTCGGTGGAGCGCGCCGAGCAGTTTGGTCTGGTGCAGCTCGAAGCGATGTACTGCGGCAAGCCGGTGGTTGCGACCCGCCTGGGAACCGGCGTCGAATACGTGACGATCGATGGCGTTACCGGACGGCTGGTTACGCCCAAGAGGGCCGACGAGCTCGCCAATGCTTTGCGCGGATTGCTTGAAGATGCTCCGTTGCGTAAAAAATTAGGCGACAACGGCAGGGCGCGCGTACTCCAGATGTTTTCCGTCGAGCAAATGGTCAGCAAGACGGTCGACGTTTATCGTCGGGTGTTGGCCGAAACAAGCCCCATGGCGGGCATCCGATAATCTGCCTATGGTGCAAATATCCCCCACCTATCTTGCTCAGGCCGCGTTCGCTGCGTTCGTATCAGGCCTGCTGATCATGATGCTGCGCCGGCCGGCAGAACGCTGGAAGCTGGTCGATGTTCCGGGGGGACGAAAGCGCCACGCAGCGCCCGTGACCGTCACCGGAGGCGTGGCCATCACTGCTGCAACCTTGCTCGCGCTCGCGACCTCGTTCACCGCGTTTGGCGACTACGCCGCATTCTTTTCCGGCATGGTGATCCTGACCTTGACCGGGTTGATGGATGATCTCGGAGAAGTGTCTGCCAATGCAAAGATGCTGGTGCAGGTTTTCGTCGCTGTGCTGATGACCTCCTGGGGCGCGAACTTCCTCGTCAACCTGGGCAATCTCTTCGGCACCAATCCTGTCAACACCCGATACTGGGCAATTCCGATAACCGTCTTTGCGACTGTCGCCGTCATCAACGCCATCAACATGTTCGACGGCCTGGATGGCCTGGCCGGCAGTTTGGCCTTCGTGATGTTGGCGTTCTTCGCGTCGTTCGCGCTGCTGATAGGCGATGTCAACGCGGCGAAGATCACGCTGGTGCTGGTAGGCGCGCTGGTCGGGTTCCTGTTCTTTAACTTGCCATGGCCGTTGCGAGGTCACAACCGCACGTTCATGGGTGATGCTGGCAGCATGGTGCTGGGATTTGCGATTGCCTGGTTCTCAGTCGCGCTGACCCAGCAGGCCGGGAGCCCGGTTCCGCCGCCGGTCATGCTGTGGGTGCTGGGTGTTCTGCTGATGGATGTTTTCACGGTCACCGTTCGGCGGCTGGTACGCCGACGCAGCCCAATGGCGCCGCACCGCGATCATATCCATCACATTCTGATGCGTCGCGGTCACTCTGCGCGCCGCACGCTGGTGATCCTGGTGTGCATCAATGTACTGTTGGCAGCCATTGGAACCGCGCAATGGCGGGCGGGCGTGGCCGACTGGTGGATTTTCTGGTCGTTCATGGCGGTGTGCGCGGTCTATTTCTCGCTGTTCTTTATGCCTTTGCGCCTTTATCGTCGCCGCGCTCGCCTGAACGGCGACTGATCTTGCTGCGAACTTGCCTATATCGAATATCCAGCCTTGCGCGCAAAGTGCACCGTGGCGGCGACAAAGCCTTCCTTCGATCCGCAGTCGAAGCGGCGGCCACGGTAACGGTAAGCGAACGTCGTCCCCGCAGAAACCATGCGCGCGATTGCATCGGTCAGCTGCATTTCGCCGCCGGCGCCGCGCGGAATGGCCCGCAGGTGTGCGAACACCTCGGGCTCGAGCACGTAACGGCCCAGCACGGCGAGCGTCGACGGTGCTTCGGCGGGCGCCGGCTTCTCGATGATGTGCGATACGCGCGACGTCCGGCTGTCGACCGGGACGCTGTTGACGATTCCGTATTTCTGCGTCTCGGCAAGCGGCACGTCTTCAACGGCGAGTACGTTGCCGCCGCCGCGCGCTGCGCGCGCATTGACCAGCTGTTGCACAACCGATTGCTCGGCGTCGATCAGGTCATCGGCAAGAATGACGGCGAACGGCTCATCGCCGACGACCGCCTCCGCACACAGCACCGCGTGGCCCAGCCCGAGCGGTTCCGATTGGCGGATATAAACGAAGGTCTCGGCTTCCGGAGAAATGTTTCGCACGATTTCGAGCAGTTCAGTCTTACCCTTGGCCGCAAGCTCGGCCTCGAGCTCCGGGGAGCGATCAAAATGGTCTGCGATTGCGCGCTTGCTGCGCCCGGTGATAAAGATCATCAGCGTGATGCCCGCGGCGGCAGCCTCCTCAACCGCGTACTGAATCAGCGGCTTGTCGACGACCGGCAGCATTTCCTTGGGCATGGCCTTGGTGGCCGGCAGGAATCGGGTGCCAAGGCCTGCCACCGGGAAAACTGCCTTTCGTACGGGCTTCATTGTTGCTCCACGCGCGAGTGCGCTCAGTTCGCATGCTAACAAGGCACCTCATTCGGCCATGGCAACCTACGTAATCGGCGACCTGCAGGCGTGCCTGTCGAGTTTCAAACACCTTAGCGCGCGGCTGCCGGCCGCGCATCGGTTTATCTTCGTCGGCGACCTGGTCAATCGTGGCCCCGAATCGCTGGCCACGCTGCGTTACGTCAAGGCACGCGTCGAACATCGGCAGGCGATTGCACTGCTCGGCAATCATGATCTGCATCTGCTGGCCGTCGCGGCCGGGGTGCGGCCTGTGAAGGCGGGGGACACTTTCCAGGATGTGCTCGCTGCCCCGGATCGTGACGAGTTGCTGGCCTGGGTGCGCACGTGTCCGCTGGCTCATTTCGAGGATGGCGTGCTCTTCGTGCACGCGGGTGTGGTGCCCGCGTGGACCGTGCAGCAGACGCTGTCGCTGGCCGGTGAGGTTCACAATTCGCTGGCGGCCGACGACGACAACTCCTTCTTGCGTCAGATGTACGGCGACGAGCCGCGCCGCTGGAACGAGGAATTAAGCGGCAACGACCGATTGCGCTGCGTCGTCAACGCGCTGACGCGGCTGCGTGTACTGACCGCCGACGGCAGCATGAATCTGAAGCACAAAGACAAAGCGAGCAAGGCGGCGCCCGAGGAGATGCCATGGTTCGATCACCCGCAGCGCGCCACTCGTGATACGCCGGTCATCTTCGGACATTGGTCAGCCGAAGGACTGGTTGCGCGGTCGAATGTGATCGGCCTCGACACCGGCTGCGTGTGGGGCGGCAAGCTCACCGCGCTGAGGCTTTCGGATCGCGCGCTGTTTCAGCGCGATTGCCCGCAGGAACAAGCTCAAGAGGAGGAGTGAGGCGGCATTGAAGAATGCAGGCCCAGATGCTGTGCAATGGCCGTACGAGCGGCACGTGCGATCGCGTGGCGGTCGGTCGCTTGCGATTGATCAACAGGCGGCAGCACCGCGACTTCGACGACCAGTTCCTTCGCGACCAGTACGCGTCCGAGCGACGTCAGCAGTCCCATATCACCAACAAACGCCGCGACTGGCGAGCGCTGGCCGCGTTCGGTATAGCGGACAGCGATGGGCCATATCGCAGCTCCGGCTTCGATCGCCGGAGCAATCAAGTTCGAATGAAACGGCAACAGCTGGCTGCCATCAGTGGTGGTGCCTTCGCCAAATACGACGATCGTTTCGCCCAGCCTCAGGTGCTCGCTGACCGCGTGATTGATCGCGGCTACTGCATGCCTGCGTCCGCGCTCGATGAACAACGTACCTGCGCGCGACACCAGCACGCCGAGCAGCGGCCACCGGCGGATTTCCGACTTCGCGACAAAGCGGCCTGGCATCACCGCGTTGATCGCGAAAATGTCGAGCCATGAAACATGATTGGCGAGTGCGAGCCGGCCAGCAGTGTGATGATCGATGCCGTCGCGCCGCACGCGTCCGGAAAGCATGACACCGGCCTCCACCACGCGCGCTCCGCACAGCATCACCAGGACGCGCGACCAGCGTTTGTTGATGCGGTTGCGAGCAAGCTGGCCCGCGAGCGGAAAAATGAAGAGGACGATCGCGACGCCGAGGATCACATGCGCCGAGAACACCACCGCCCGCAGCGGTGCCAACAGCCAACGCATCAGCGGCCGGGTGCCTCGTAACGGATTTCGCCGCCCACCAGCGTGACCTGCACGCGACCTTGCAATTCGTAGCCGGCAAACGGGGTGTTCTTGCCGGCGCTGGTCAATGTTTCGCGACCGACAACCCAGCTCGCGGATGGATCAAAAATGATCAGATCGGCTTTTGCGCCCGCTGCCAGCCGTCCTTTGCTGGATCCCTTGCTCAGAACGTCGGCCGCGTTGCTGGTGACTTTGCCCAGCGCTTGCGCGAGCGACACGCCGTTTTCGGTGGCCCACTTGAGGGTCAGCGAAAGCAGCGTCTCAAGGGCGCTGGCGCCCGGTTCGGCCTCGCCGAACGGCAGCAGCTTGTCATCCTCACCGATCGGCGCGTGATCGGAACAAATGGCGTCGATGGTGCCGTCGGCCAGGCCGGCGACGATTGCATCGCGATCGCGCACTCCGCGCAACGGCGGATCGAGTCGAAAATTCGGATCGAAGTAACCGATATCGACATCGACCAGATGCACATGATGGACCCCCACGTCGGCGGTCACGGGCAGTCCTTCCCGCTTGGCCTGCCGCACCAGCTCGATTCCTTCGCGCGACGACAGCCTGCAGATGTGAATTTGCGCGCCGGTGGCTCGCTGCAACTCGAAGATCGTGTGCAGGGCGACGGTCTCGGCCACCACCGGCACTGCCGGTAAACCGAGCCGCGTTGCAACCGCACCCGCGCCGGCGACGCCCGGGCCAGCGAGCGTGTCTTCGACAGGTCGCAGCCAGACGTGCAGCTCGAAGGTTTTCGCATAACGCATCGCCTGCAACAACACCGAATTGTCATTCGGCAGGCTGCGCGTCTGCATGAAGGCCACGCACCCTGCTTCGGCGAGTGTCTTCAGCGCGGCCAGCGCCTCGCCCTTCAGAGCGGCCGTCAGCGCTCCAAGCGGGTACGTCCGCGCGCCCGCCGACTCGCGCGAACGCTGTCGCAACATGCGAACCAACCCGGGCTCATCAAGCGGCGGATCAGTGTCAGGCGGGCACACCACACTGGTCACCCCGCCGGCCAGTGCCGCCTTCATCTCGATCTTCAGTGCGCCTTCACGGCCGGGCTCGCGCAGTCGTGCGCAGAGATCAACTAGACCCGGTGCAATCACACGGCCCGATGCATCCAGCGTCTTGTCCGCGCGAAAACCGTCGGGTGCAGCACCGATTGCTGCGATCCGTCCGTTGCCGATGTAGACGCCTGTGACCTGCTCGAAGCCCGACGCCGGGTCGATTACACGTCCATTGACGATCGCGATATTCATTGAATGCTGGCCGACGAAGCCACGATCGACAACACCGCCATCCGCACGGCGATCCCAAAGGTCACCTGCGTCAGGATCACACTTGCCGCTCCATCGGCCACGTGCGAATCGATCTCGACGCCGCGATTCATCGGCCCCGGGTGCATCACGATGGCATCGGGTTTGGCCAACGCCAACCGCTTTGCGGTGAGCCCGTATTGAGCGAAGTACTCCGCAGCTGACGGCAGCAGCGTGCCCCGCATCCGCTCGCTCTGCAGTCGCAACATGATGATGACGTCGGCGTCGCGTACTCCTTCATCGAGCCGGGTGCACACGCGCACTCCCATCTGCTCGAGCCCCGCAGGCAGCAAGGTCCATGGGCCAACCGCTCGCACCTCGGGTACACCGAGTGTGGTCAGCGCATGAATATCTGAGCGCGCGACCCGGGAATGCAGAATGTCGCCAACGATCGCCACCGTCAGTCTGCTGAAATCCTTCTTGTAATGGCGAATCGTGTACGCATCGAGCAGGCCCTGCGTCGGATGTGCATGCTGTCCGTCGCCGGCGTTGATGACGTGGATATGCGGTGCGTGCGCGCTGGTGTGACGCGCGATCAGATACGGCGCACCGCTGGTCGCGTGGCGCACGACGAACGTATCGGCCTGCATCGCCGTCAGGTTGTTAATCGTATCCAGTAGGGACTCGCCCTTGGCGGCGCTCGAGCGCACGATGTCGAGATTGAAAACGTCCGCCGACAACCGCCGCGCCGCAATCTCGAAGGTGGTCCGCGTACGCGTGCTGTTTTCGAAAAACAGATTGAAGACGCTCTTACCGCGCAGCAGCGGCACGTTCTTGACCTCGCGCTCGGCCACGTTGATGAAGCTGTCGGCTGTAGACAGGATGCGTTCGATCACGCTGCGTGGCAGACCGTCGATCGACAGCAGATGATGCAGCCCGCCGTCCTTGTTGAGCTGCGGATTTCCGCTTTGACTAATCGTCACTGCGCGTTTCCATTGTCAGGTGCAGCCGATCATCATCATCCCGCGTGAGAACGACGCTGACGGCTGGCGGCAACTCGATCGTCGCGCCGACCAGCGTGGCCGCTACCGGCAGATCGCGCCCGCCGCGGTCGATCAGCACCGCGAGGTCGATCTTCGCCGGCCGCCCGTAATCGAAGAGCTCGTTCATCGCCGCTCGCACCGTACGCCCGGTATTAAGCACGTCGTCGACCAGCAGGATATGGCTGCCTGCAACGTCGAATGCGATCTGCGAAGGTCGCACGGCGGCTTTCAGTCCCGATTGATCGAAATCGTCGCGATAGAACGAAACGTCGAGAATGCCGACCGGCGCGTCGATATGAAGATCCCGCCTGAGTCGCTCCGCCAGCCACACGCCGCCGGTATGAACGCCCACCAGGTGCAGCGGCGTGTTTGCGTAATGCTCGCGCGCGCGTTGCGCGAGCTGCCGGTACACCGCTTCGGCGTCGAGCTCAAGCATCGCTGCCGTCCAGCCACTGCTGGACGATGATCGCCGCAGCAGCCGCATCGACATCGTCGGCGCGCTCGGCGACCGCCGAGCTATATCGCTCGTCGATACGTGCCACCGGCAACCGGTAGCGGCCCTCGAGCTGGCGTGCGAAACGCTCGCAGCGTTCAGTCATCGCGTGCGACGCACCGTCTGGATGCCGCGGAACTCCCACCACGAGTTGTGAGGGTTCCCACTGCTGGATTACCGCCGTCAGTGCATTCCAGCGCGCGGTGCTGTCGAGTGCGTGGATCGTGCTCAGCGGTCGTGCTTCGCGCGTCAGGCTATTGCCAATCGCCACGCCGATCCGTCGCGCGCCGTAGTCAAACCCGAGCACGATGCCCTGGGTCATCGCGCGTGGCAAAGTAAAGAAGGGAGGAGTCCGGAAGCTGAAGGGTGCATGACCGTTCAGGTCACGCATGACCGGCATGCCCAGTCAGTTGGAGGCTGTCGACGCCGAGCAGTCGCAACGCCGCGTTGTACTTCTCTTCGGCCGGAACATCAAAGATGATTTGCGGCGCGGCGCTCACGGTGAGCCATGCGTTCTGCGCTATTTCGCTTTCGAGCTGGCCCGCACCCCAGCCCGAATATCCAAGGGTCACCAGCACCTTGTCGGGGCCGCCTCCGCCTGCGATCGCCTCGAGGACGTCCTTGGATGTCGTCAGCGAAATCTCGTCAGAAATCGCCAGCGTCGAGCTGTACAGCGTCGGCTTGTCGGTTGAGCCCGCGCCGTGCAGCACAAAACCGCGCTCGGTCTGGACCGGGCCGCCGAAGTACACGGGGTCGTCCTTGCGGGGCGCGATCTCGAGCTTCAAGTCGACCCGGTCGAACAGTTTTCCAAGTGTCAGGTCGGTCGGACGATTGATCACCAGGCCCAGTGCGCCGCGATCGCTGTGGTCGCAGACATATACGACCGAACGTTCAAAATTGGTATCCGCCATTGCGGGCATGGCGATCAGGAACTGATGCTTCAGGTCCATCGGGCTATGGACCTTCGGTTCGCTCGGCATGAGGCGGGATTGTAGACTGCATCACGGCGTTTATGCGCAACGATGCAATACGACTACGGGCTGGTATGGCTCCGGCGCGACCTACGACTCAGTGACAACGCAGCGCTCGCGACAGCGCTCGCGAGCTGCCGTCGCGTGGTCTGTGCATTCATATTCGACCGCGCAATCCTTGACCAGCTCAGTGCGGAACAGATCATCGCCGACCGGCGCGTGGAGTTCATTTATCGGTCGATCGTCGAACTGGGCGATTCGTTGCGGGCGTGTGGTTCTGCGCTGATCGTGCGGCATGCGAATGCAGCCGACCTAATTCCTCAGCTAGCCGCTGAACTGGGTGTCGATGCGGTGTTTGCGAATGCCGACTACGAGCCCGACGCGGTGCGGCGTGATGAAAGCGTCCAGCGCAGCTTGCAGCGCACGGGCCGGCCGTTGCTTCTATCCAAGGATCATGTGATTTTTGAGAAGAGCGAAATCCTTTCCGGCGACGGCAGGCCGTTCAGCATTTTCACTGCTTACAAGAACCGCTGGCTGCAACGCGTCAGCGCGGCAGACCTGGCAGAAGCCGACACCAGGATCCACGCCAATCGCTTGATCGCTGCGCCGGATCCGGGGCCGACGCCCACCCTCGCGCAGCTTGGCTTCGCGCCGACCAATCTTGACGACCTGCCGCTTCCCACCGGCGAAGCTGGCGCCGCGAGCATGTTCGAGGATTTCAAATCGCGCATCGATAACTATGGAGCAGCGCGAAACTATCCGGCCATCCGCGGTCCATCGTACTTATCGGTGCATCTTCGCTTCGGCACGATTTCGACGCGATCGCTCGCTCGGCTCGCCTGGCAGCGACCGCGCGCTGGAGGCGCGCAAACGTGGCTCACCGAGCTGATCTGGCGCGATTTTTACCAGATGATTTTGTGGCAACACCCGCATGTGGTCGACCACGCCTACCGCCCAGAGTATGACGCCATCGAGTGGGAAACCGGTCCCGAAGCCGATCGCCTGTTCGACGCGTGGTGCCAAGGCCGAACCGGCTATCCGTTGATCGACGCGGCCATGGCCCAGATCAATCGCAGCGGTTACATGCACAACCGGTTGAGGATGGTGACTGCGAGCTTTTTGACCAAAGACCTCGGCATCGACTGGCGTCGAGGCGAGCGCTACTTCGCGCGCCAACTTAACGACTACGATCTCGCGGCCAATAACGGCGGCTGGCAGTGGGCCGCATCAACCGGCAGCGATGCGCAGCCTTATTTCCGAATCTTCAATCCGATCACCCAGTCGGAGAAGTTCGACGCCCACGGCGACTTCATACGTCTGTACCTGCCGCAGCTTGCGCAATTCAGCGCGGACGAGATTCACGCGCCGTGGAGGGTTTCACCCGCGCGCCAAAAGGCCGTGGGCTGCATCATCGGTCGCGACTATCCGCAACCGATCGTCGATCACGTCGAAGCCAGAAAGCGGACGCTTGCACGCTTCGCGGTGGTGAAGCGTTAACGGCAGGTCGACGCCGACTACGCCGTCACGCGCTCCGACAGATACTGCTTGATCGACTTCAGCAACTCGTCCTCCTGGTACGGCTTGCCGAGGTACTCGTTGACGCCGAGCTCGAATGCCATCTTGCGGTGTTTTTCGGCCGTGCGCGACGTGATCATAATGATCGGAATGTCGGCTGTTTTCATGTTGCCGCGTACGTTGCGCGTCAGGTCATAGCCGTCCATCCGCGGCATCTCGATGTCGACCAGCATGATGTCGGGCTTGATCTCCTGCAGCTGCCGCAGCGCGTCGACACCGTCCTTCGCCAACAACACCGTGTAACCCTGGCGCTCGAGCAGACGCTGCGTGACGCGGCGAACCGTCAGCGAGTCGTCGACCACCATCACGGTCGGAACCGACGAGGTCGACAGCTCTGTAACGTGATCGATCCGCTTCTGCGCAGCCTTGGCCTCGTCGCGCGCATCGGGCGCTACGTCGAACACCGCGGGTGGCTCGGGCGCACGCGTGATCAGCTGCACCGGGTTGATGATCAGCACGATCTCACCGTTACCGAGAATCGTGGCACCGAGAATGCCGGCCATGCGCGCAACCTGCACGCCCACGCTTTTGACCACCACTTCCTGATTGCTCGAGACTTCATCGACTGCGATCGCAAGCCGGTCGTCGCCCGAGCGCAGCAATACGACCGGCGTCTGGCGTGCCAGATGCGGCGTCGTTTCCTCGCCTAGCAACTGGGTCAGTGGTCGCAGCACGACAGCGCCGACCGGCGGAATCTCAATCAGCCCGTCTGTCAGTGCCGCGAGCAAAACTGCCGGACGATAGCGACGCACCTGCTCGACCATGCCCGCGGGGATCGCGTAACGCCGTCCAGCAATGCCGACTAGCACCACCTGCGCAATTGCCAGCGTCATCGGCAGATACAGCGTGAAGCGTGTGCCGCGTCCGCTTTCGCTCGATATCGAAATGCGTCCACCGAACGAAGCCAGCTCGGCGCGCACCACGTCCATTCCGACGCCTCGGCCCGCAAGCTCGGTGACTTCGGTTGCGGTGGTAAATCCGGGTTGAAAAATGAGCTCCATCAGCTCGCGATCGCCGAGCACCTGGTCGGGCGTGACGAGCTGGCGCTCGATGGCCCTGGCCTGAATGCGCTTGAGATTCAAGCCTGCACCATCGTCGTTGATGACAACGATGATCTCGTTGCCTTCCTGCCGCACATCGAGCATCAATTCGCCGGTCTCGGGCTTGCCCGCGGCGCGTCGGTCGGCGGGACCTTCGAGGCCATGCACGATCGCGTTGCGGATCAGATGCTCAAACGGGCCGGCCATTTTTTCAAGCACGCCGCGGTCGAGCTCGGTGGCCGCGCCGCGGATATCGAGGTTGACGCGCTTGTCGAGTTCCTTCGCAGCCTGCCGTGCCACACGATACAAACGCTCAGACACGTTGGAAAACGGCACCAGCCGCACGCGCATCAGTTGCTGCTGCAGGTCGCGCGTCAGTCGGGACTGAGACGTCAGGTCGGTATCCGCGCTCTGCAGCCCCTTGAGCATGTTGCTCTGGACCATCGCCACGTCCTCGACCGATTCGGCCAGCATGCGTGTCAATTCCTGCAGCCTTGTATAGCGGTCGAACTCGAGCGGATCGAAATCGGCCGACTCGCGCGACAGCTTGTCGCCCCGTGCCTGGATCTGTGCATCAGCTTGAATCTCGACTTCACGTAGCTGCGCGCGCAGGCGCGAGATGTTCTCGGTCAGATCCACGAGCGAACCCTTGATCGTACCGACCTCGTTCTCAAGCTTCGAGCGCGCGATCGATACTTCACCAGCCTGGTCGACCAGCTTGTCGAGAACGTCTGCACGTACACGGATGAAGGTTGCAGCGGGCTGAGCGCCCGGAGTTGCCGCGGTCAACGTGGCACTGAGTTCGCCCGGCGAGGCCAGCGAGGCCGCCGACAGCGGAACCACATTCGCGATGGGGCGCGAATCGACACGCTGATCGGGCTTGCCGTCGGCTCGCTTGGCAGCGATATCGATCACCGGTGCACGCGAAGGTTCGCCTGCTGATTGAACCTCCGATGGAGCAACGCTGGACGCGGCCGGATTCTGCAGTTCGTCGTACAGCGCCATCGCATGGTCGTACTGCGTATGCAGGTCATCGATGATGGCGGGCGGAATGTCGGAGAGTTGCATCGCGGCTTCCATCCGGGTCTCCATCTCGTGGACTGCTTCCCCGAGACGCATTGCACCCGCCATCCGCGCGCTGCCCTTGACGGTGTGCAGCTTGCGCATCAGGTCGCGCGCCAGCTCGGCATCGTTCGTATTGCTCGCCAGTCCGCGCAAGTTGGTTGCAACCGACGGCAACAGCTCAGCGGCCTCAGTCAGAAAAACTTCGAGCAAATCGGCGTCGAGCTCGTCACGCAGGCGCGATGCTGAGGGCTGTTCGCCATCCGATGTGGTATCGCTCCGATCGTCTGCCGCCTCTTCCGCTTCTTCTTGCCGCGGCGGTGCCTCCCTCGACTCCGCCGCATCGTCGACAGGCTCAGCCACCACTTCTTCATCCGCCAGCGGTTCGGCCGCGTCGACATCGGCAAGTTCGAGATCGCTGAACGACAGATCGGGTGTCGCTACATCGGCCGCCGAAACGTCGGTGACTTCGATCTCGAGATCCGCATCCGCATCGGCACTGCCGTGGATTGGATCGGCTGCCACCAGATGCAGCGATGAGCTCGGGTGCATGTCGTTATGCAGCGAGCTGTGCGCGCGGACAACCGATACCAGGTCGTGCAGTGCCCCGGCTTCCAGCGGCGCTTCATCAGGATAGATTCCCGCTGCAAACTGATGCAGCATGCCGCGCACCCGATCGGTCACTCGTTCGAGCGTGTCGAATTGCGCAGGCGTCAACGCCAGATGCCGCGTGCCGTGCACCGTCAGCGTCCGCATC
This sequence comes from Burkholderiaceae bacterium, assembly GCA_040003315.1. Classification (GTDB taxonomy): domain Bacteria; phylum Pseudomonadota; class Gammaproteobacteria; order Burkholderiales; family Burkholderiaceae_F; genus JACCZX01. Next base: position 83,118 of record JBDUCU010000001.1, read on the forward strand.
AAGTCGTCCAGCGGTTCGGCAATCGCAACGACCGGTGCCAGCCCGACCGTCTTTGAAATTCCTGACAGCGAGTGAGCGCGGCGCATGATGTTGGGCGTCACTGCTCGGGTCGGCTCATAGCGCCATTCGGCGATGTCGTTGGCGAGCACGCGGATACACTCGTCCGCCTCGGTCAGGAAGATCGAATACAGGCCGTGGCTGATGTCCAGAGGACCGACGCGCTTGATCTCCTCACTACCGAGTTCTTGATCGACTCCGGCAGCGACAGTCTCGACCGCCTCCGAATCAGCTTTGAATTCCAGTCCATGCTCTGCCGCGGTCACTTCGAGCGGCGGCGCCGCCGCTTCGATGTCCTCGTGCGTTGGCGATCCCTCGATTAGTTGTTCAGCGGGGCGAGCACCGGCCAGCCGGTTCGCGTCGTTCGTTTTCCAAGGCAGCGCGTCCATGGCCGCTGCCGGCGCGCTGCCGTCAGACTTTGGGACGGGCGGCATCCCCGGTAACGGATGCGGATACTCGAACGCGCCGCCTTCGCGGACCGCCTGCGCAGCTCGCACCAACGCCGTCGGATCCGGTTCGGCCGCAGGGTCATTCGCAATTTGGCTGATCCAATCGAGGATGATGCGCTGCGCTCCGGCGGCGAGGTCGAGCAGATCATCGCTCGCCGCACGCTCCTGCGCCAGCCACAGGTTGAAACACTGTTCGACGCCCCAGGCACCCTCGCCCACCGTCTTGAAGCCAACCATGCGGCTCGAACCTTTGAGCGTGTGGAACGCTCGACGCACCGTGGTGAGCGTGGTCTGATCGTCGCGGGTCGTGCGCAGCATTTCGAGTTGCTCGACGATGCTGTCGAGCACGTCGCGCGCTTCCTCGACGAAAATCTGCCTCAGCTCGTCGTCTGCCGCAGCCTCCGAGACAGGCAGCGGCGCGGTGGGCTTCGGCGCTTCGGCCGCACCCAGAGGTGCCAGCAACTGCTCGAGCTCGGCGGCGTCGTGAGCGGCATGCGTTTCTTTCAGCTGCCCCAACAGATGAGTCGCGCGCGCGGCATTTTGTTTCAGCCGCTCGTTGTCGAGCAGGTCGGCTTCGTTGGCCAATGTGGGCAGCAGTCGCTCGAGCTCCTCGATCGCGCGCGCGTCGCCGGCGACATGCCGCAAGCGCGTGGCTTGCACATGTGCCGCCGCGAGCGTCTTGCGCGCTGCCGACTCGACGTTGTCGCCACGCCGCGTGTCGGGAAGCCGAATATCCACGGTGCGCGGCGCGATGTAGTCGTCGTCTGCCAGCGCACTGACTGTATCGGACGACTGCAACTGCCCGAGATCGGCGCTAAAAATTCCGGTGACCGGGTCATAGCGGAACATGCCGCGCGGCCGGTCGGCATCCTGCCCCACGCTCTCGACAAAGAAGCCTACCGCGCCCAAGTTCTGCGCAATCCGGCCGAACTCATCGGGCTCAGGCGCAACCGTTGCATCGGAAAAGCGCGCGATCGACGTCTGCACGTTACGCAGCGCTGCGACCGGCTCGTCGTAGCCCAGCAGCGACAGCACGCCGCAAACCTGATCGAACATGGCGGTCGTCGCCGGCAAGTCCGCACGCTCGAGTGGGTTGCGGAAGAACCGATCGAGCCGCTGCTCGATATCGCGCAGCGTTGCCTGCGTCTCCGCGACGACGGTGCCCATCGTCAGGCGATCCTGGGCGCGACGTGCGAGCTCGGACATCCACGGCCCGGCCTGCGGCAGCGGCTGGCCGTTGCGCGCCTTGCCAAGCCGATCGATGACCTGCAGCGCACGTCCTTCGTACTCGGCCTCGATCTGCGGCAACTCTTCGACACCGAGGTCGACGAACAGCAACGCTGAGGCCACTTCGAGTCCAACCGCTTCGCGCACGTTCGGCGCGAGCTTCGCAAATTCTTGGGTCACGCGCGCGATCGCTTCGAACGCAGCGACCAGCGGACGAGCGTGAAGCTTGTGCGACGTCTCGCGAGCGAGCGCGATCTCATGCTCGAACTTGGCACTGTCGGGCGAGCCGGCAACGATCTGTCCCCAAAGCTGCTTCGCTTGCACCAGCGCTTCCTTCAGCGCACGCAGAGCGTCCGCGTCCAGCGCAGTCAAGCTGGCCCGCTCGAAGTCAGCCGGGATCAGCGCATCGAGCCCATACAGCCGCTTGACCTCAACGACACGCGGTAACGTGCCCTGCGCACGGCCTACGTAATACAGCGCGTCGACCATCAGACGTTCGGCCACCGCCCCGCCGCCTTCGATCATGCGTCGCAGCTGCAGATTGAGCCGCGCCAGCACCCGCTTCAGGTCGACGTCGACACCGACCGCGCCCGCTTCGAGCGCTTCGAGCAATCCGCGCGCAATCCACCAGAAGCTGCGAGCCAGCCCGCGCTGCGGCATGTGCTCCAGATCCGACAGCGCTTCGCGCATCCGCTTGCGTGGTGCGGCGTCGTCCGAGTTACGCAGAAAGCCGAGCAACCCGAGCTCGAAACGCGCGCGGCGATCGCGCAACTGGCGCGGAGTGAAGTTGCGCGCCTCGATCTGATGAAACGCAGGCCTGCGCGACAGGTCGGGAAATACGAGATCGGCCGGATGGACGCGGCTTGCCTGACTCAGCTGCAACACGTCGCGGTAATACGGAAACAGCTTGATCGGCTGGTTCGGACGCCCGGACAACAGACCATCCAGGTAAGCCATCACAGCCGACAGCGCGGTCTCGATGATGCGGATCGGTGCCGGCGAACACTCCTTCGGCTCGGCCTCGTAACGGCGGGTCAGCTGCTCGATTGCTTCGGTGACCAGCGCCACGCCGCGCAGGTCGAGCAGCTGCAGCGCGCCGTTTGCCTGGTGGATCTGATTGCGCGCGTTGCGCACGCTGTCGAGATCCTGTTTGTTGGCAATGAATGCCTTCAGCCCGCTGACTGCTTCAGCGAGCGAAGTCCGAATCTCATCGATGACCCATGCCAGCGGTGCGATGTCGGGCGCGGCGCCTACCAGTTGGTTTGGGTCGTGCTTTTCAGCCATCACCGTCCTCGCGCGCAAAAGTACAAACCTACCTTTGCGCGATTAGTTGGCGAAAAATCGCTGGCAGCGCCAGACAATTTTTCGAACGTAACAGCACGACGAAGCATCGGCGCCCTCATCCCACTCTGAACCGTGCCACGGAAGCCTTGAGCTCACGCGCGAGCGTCGCCAACTGTCCAATCGATTGCGCCGCCTGCCGCGTGCCCTGCGAAGTTTGTTCGGTCACCGACAAGATGCGCTCGATCGAATGCGCCACACCGCCGGCCGACTGCGCCTGATCATTGGTCGCGGTCGCGATGCGTTCGACCTGGTCGGTCAATTGACGCGAGACGCGCCCGATATCCGATAGAGCGTTGCCCGCCGCGTCGGATAGTTTCGCGCCCTCGACCACGCCCTGCGTGCTCTTTTCCATGGCGGCGACCGCATCCTGCGTGTCGGTCTGAATGGTGCGAACCAGCGCACCGATCTGCTTGGCGGCTTCGGCCGATCGATCGGCCAGGCGCTGCACCTCTTCGGCAACGACCGAGAAACCGCGTCCCGCTTCGCCGGCCGATGCGGCCTGAATCGCGGCGTTTAGCGCCAGCACGTTGGTCTGTTCCGTGATATCGGTAATCAACTCGACGATTTCGCCGATCTCCTGCGACGACTCACCCAGTCGCTTGATGCGCTTTGCCGTTTCTTGAATCTGCTCGCGGATCTCGTTCATGCCGCTGATCTGGTTGAACACCGCGCGCTGACCGCGCTCTGCCGCCTCGAGCGAGGCGCGTGCGACCTTAGCGGACTCGCCAGCGTTTTTCGAAACGTCGTTGATCTGCGATGCCATTTTCAGCACCTTGTCGCCGGTGTCCTTGATCTCCTTCGACTGTGCCTCGGACGCTGTCAACAAGCGTGTCGCAATGTCGCGCGCCTGCGTGGACGCGGTGTTGACCTGTTCGGCGGTGTTGTTGATGCGGCCGACGAGGCCGCGCAGCTCTTCGACGGTGTAGTTGACCGAATCGGCGATGGCGCCGGTGATGTCCTCCGAGACCGTCGCCTGCACAGTCAGGTTGCCGTCGGCCACCTCCTGCAGCTCGTTCATCAACCGCAAAATTGCGGCCTGGTTGACATCATTGGTCTTCTTTGCGTCCTGCTCGAGTCGCTCGGCCTGCATCCGCTGAACGTTGGCTTCCGATGCACGCTGTCGCGTGTCTTCGAGCAGAACTTTGAAAATCGCCAAGCCGGCGAGCAGCAAGCTGCCGCCGAAGAACAGCATCAGCAGGAAGTTGACGATCCGCATCCGCTGCTCGCCTGTGTACAGCCCGCCGAGCTGCGAAACCTCTTCGCGCAGCATCTCGGAGTCGCGCAGAATTCCGAGCTCGGCTTCCTTCGCCTGAACGATGGCCTGCAAACTGCCGAGCGCGCCTTCGATCGATTTCTGGAATTCGCCATAAACCTTCAGCAATTCCTGCAGCCGTGACCGCGCTTCGGTATCGGTCGAGGCATTGATGCGGAGCGCTTCGCTACCCGACAGCAGCGCCTGCGTCAGATCGCGAAACTGATTGATGTCGCGTCCGAGCGTCAGCGCAACCTCGGCATTCGCGACGTTGCCGGCAACCAGCGAGTTCGCACTCTTGCCAAGCCTCTGCGTCAGCGTGACCAATTGACCGGCGGTTGCGATTTCGCGCGCCGACGCTCCCACCTGCAATTTCAAAGCCATGATCTCTTCTGTGAGCTGTTGCAGGCGCGGGCTTGCATCGTTGATTTTCTTGATCACCTCGCCGAACGCCATCAGCGTCTTTTCATTGGCCATGATCACCGACGCTGATGATTCGCTCGCGCGCCAGTTGTTCATCAGTTTTTCGAGTTCAGGCTTGACCGCATCACCGCTCGACGCAGACAGATTGCGGGTCTGATCGCCCTCGTTGAGCGCTTTCAGGTTGCCCGCGATCGCGTCGCGACTTCCCTTGACTTCGGCAAACGCGCCGCGGTTACCGGCAACCGCGTTGGGCGCGGCCTTGGCCAGCCGCTGCGTATGCATCAGCGTGTCGCCGACGATCTCGATCTGCATCGCGCCGTTGGCGGCAAGCCTGTTGTCGATGATCAGCACCAGCACGAAGAGCAGCAGCGCAGTCACGAGAATTGCAAGCAAGATCTGAATCTGCGAGTTGACCGGCCGGTCGCCGATGACCGGAAGGCGCATCTCGATCAACCGATCCATAAAACGCATCGCGCGGCCGGTCGTTCCGGGGCGCTCGAGCATCACGGTTTTGGGTGCGGGTGACGCCATCGTGGTGCGCGGCGATATCGTGTCGAGCGCGCTTGACATGCGAGACGATTCGCCGCGACTGCGCGCCGATCGCTCCCTTGGTCTCTTGCTGCTTACGGTCGATCCCATGTCGAGTGCCATTTAACCCTCCGCCAACCTAACTCCGCCGTCTACCTATGGGCGCCGCATGTAGCGGTCGCGTTTTTATTTCGTATGCAGCATCCTTGGGAAGCGTCACTTAAACTCCGATCGATGCAAAGTGAGGCGACGTCGCAAGCTCGCGCAGTTCCAGCTCGGTCATCATCAGTCCGTCGTTGTCCCGATAACGCGCACGTTCCCAGCTTCCGCGAGCCGACGGCGTGACTTCGTCAAGCAATGTCAGATCCTTCAGGTTGCGGATGCCGAACGCACGCGTCACCAAAATGCCGGCGTTCACGCCGAGCACTTCGCCGAACACCAGCACCTGACTCGTCTGCTCCGGCGGCAGTGGGTCGCCACCCGCCAGCTGCATCAGGTCGACCACTCCAATCAGCCGGCCACGGACGTTTGCCAAGCCTCGATACCAGGGCCGCGTCCACGGCACCGGCGCAATACTTGGCAGGCTGACGATTTCTCCAGCCAACGCCATCTCGACCAGGTAATTCTCGGCCCCAATACGCACCGCGAGACGCGTGGGCTCGGTTGGATTGTTGGGCGCCTCCTTCAAACGCTGCGCCAACTGCGTGGAGAATTCGCGCAGTTTGACGAGTTGTCGGTTGGTGGCTTCGCCGGCCGTTGCCATGTTCGATTGCTTTCCGGCCTCTAGTTGAACGCAGCGATTTTTTCAAGCAGCTCGTCAGCCTTGACCGGCTTGACGACGTAATCGCGGGCGCCCTGCCGCAGACCCCAGATGCGATCGGTCTGCTGATTCTTGCTGGTGCACATGATGATCGGAATATTCTGTGTGACGGGATCCTTCGATAGCGCGCGCGTCAGCTGAAACCCGTTTTGACCCGGCATCACGACATCCATCAAGATCAAATCCGGCGTTGTCGTTTTCACCTTGAGCATTGCCTCGTCGGCGTTTTCGGCGGTCGTCACGGCAAAGCCCTGCTTGGTGAGTATCTCGGTTAGAAAATGGCGTTCCGTCGGCGAATCGTCGACGATCAATACTTTTTTGATTGGCATGGGTTCCCCTCCCCGACAGCTCTTAATTCATCGAATGCTGTCGTACGGCAGTCAGCAGGCTGTCCTTTGTAAACGGCTTTGTCAGGTATTCGCTCGAACCCACCATTCGGCCGCGCGCGCGATCGAATAGGCCGTCCTTCGACGACAGCATCACGACCGGTGTCTTGTGAAAACGAGGGCTTCGCTTGATCAGCGCGCACGTCTGATAGCCGTCCAGCCGCGGCATCAGGATGTCGCAGAAAATGATGTTGGGCTGATGATCGTTAATTTTGGAAAGCGCCTCGAAGCCGTCCTGCGCCAGTATGACCTGACAGCCCGCTTGAGATAAAAAAATCTCGGCGCTGCGGCGAATGGTGTTCGAATCGTCGATCACCATCACTTTCTTGCCGCGGATTTCCGAAATATTCAGAGCCGCCATCTTTGCAACCCATTCACGCTAATAACCGAGCCTGCGTTGTACTCGAAGCCTGCTCACCCTCAGCGCCGAATACCGTGGTTCCGAGGTCAGATTTCAACCATTTCGAAATCTTCCTTGCGCGCCCCACATTCCGGACATGTCCAATTGGGCGGTATGTCTTCCCACCGAGTTCCTGCCGCCACGCCTGCTTCCGGCAGACCCGCGGCTTCGTCGTAGATCCAGCCGCAGATCAGGCACATCCAGGTTTTCATCGTGCCGCGGGTGTCACCAGTAGCCAAGCAAGAGAAACCGACGTCAATGCCCAGTTCGACGGCTAAAATCAAGAGGTTAGCGAGGCATCATAACGTGGGGTCACAAGTAACCGCTAACCATTTTGCGTGACTCATTCGACCGTCGCCACGCTTTCAATTGCGTTCAGCCCTTGCCCTCTACCGCCCTGCGCACTTCTCTATGGTCATTGATACAAGCCGCCTCGCCGGTGTCTATCTGCTGACGCCGGATACCAGCAACCACGGGTTTGACCGCGTCATCGATATCGTGCGGCACGTGCTCGATGCAGGCGTTCGCGTTGTGCAGTATCGCGAGAAGACGGCCGAATTCGCAGTCCAATTCGAGCGCACGACGCGGTTGCGGGCGGTGACCCGCGCCGCCGGTGCACTGTTGATCGTGAACGACGACGCTGAACTCGCGGTGAGCCTGGATGCAGACGGCGTGCATCTGGGACGCGACGACGGCGATGTAGCGGCAGCGCGACGCCGAATGGGTCGCAGGTTATTGGGTGTTTCCTGCTACAACCAGCTCGACCGCGCGCGGCGGGCGATTAACGAAGGTGCCGACGCCGTCGCCTTTGGTTCGGTCTTCGCGTCGCGGACCAAGCCCGAAGCGGTGCGGGCTTCACTCGAACTGTTGAGCGAGGCAAGGACGTCGTGGCCTCAGCGCAGGGTCATTGCGATCGGTGGCATCGACACATCCAACATCGCCGCAGTGGCCGAGGCGGGCGCGCATGCAGCAGCCGTGTTGGACGCAGTTTTTGGCGCACGCGATCCCGCGCGGATGGCGCTTGAACTGGTAAGGCGATTCGAACAGGGAAGGCTGAGGCATGAAGAGCAACGAGCAGTTGTTTGAGCGGGCCCAGCGTTCGATTCCGGGCGGGGTCAATTCGCCGGTACGCGCCTTTCGGTCGGTCGGCGGTACGCCGCGTTTCATCGAGCGCGCTGATGGCCCGTATCTGTGGGACGCGGAAGGCACTCGCTATGTCGATTACATCGGATCCTGGGGACCGATGATCCTGGGCCACCGTCACCCTGCGGTGATTGAGGCGATCCAAAACGCCACATCGCGCGGAATTTCGTTTGGCGCGCCGACCGAGGCCGAAGTCGAATTGGCCGAGACCCTGATAAAGCTCGTGCCGTCGATGCAACAGGTTCGACTGGTGTCATCTGGCACCGAGGCCGCGATGAGCGCGATCCGGCTTGCGCGAGGCGCTGCAGGGGATGGCACACGACGCAAGATCATCAAATTCGAAGGTTGTTATCACGGCCACGCAGACGGTCTGCTCGTCAAAGCGGGCTCGGGCCTTCTGACTTTCGGCCACCCCAGCAGCGCAGGCGTGCCACCCGAGATCACGCAGCACACGCTGGTGCTCGACTACAACGACGCGCAGCAAGTCGAAGATGCCTTTGCAAACCACGGCGACGACATTGCTTGCGTCATCGTCGAGCCCATCGCCGGCAACATGAACCTGGTGCGCGCGACGCCCGAGTTCTTGCGGACGATGCGCAAGCAGTGCACGGCTCACGGATCGCTGCTGATTTTCGATGAAGTGATGTCGGGTTTTCGCGTGGGCGCGGGAGGTGCGCAAGCACTCTATGGCGTGGATCCGGACATCACAGTGCTGGGCAAAGTCATCGGCGGAGGGATGCCTCTCGCTGCGTTCGGCGGAAAGCGCGAGGTGATGCAACATCTCGCGCCACTGGGCCGCGTCTACCAGGCCGGAACGTTATCGGGAAATCCAGTCGCCGTTGCGTGCGGTCTCGCGACGCTGGCGCAGATTCAACGGCCGCGCTTTTTCGAAGAACTCGTGCAGCGGACGCAAACGCTGGTTGCCGGGTTGATTGCAGCGGCCAGGCAGGGTGGAGTCGGCTTAGCGTTTTCCGGCGATAGCGTCGGCGGAATGTTCGGCATCTACTTCGCGGCCGATGTGCCCGGACGCTACGCCGACGTAATGACGTGCGATATCGAGCGATTCAAGCGTTTTTTTCATGCAATGCTCACGCGCGGAATTTATCTCGCGCCGTCAGCTTACGAAGCAGGCTTCGTATCGATTGCGCACGATAATGCGGTGATCAACGCCACGATCGCCGCCGCTGAGCAGGCGTTTGCTGAAATCGGCTGAACGGCGGATGCAATAAGGGCCGACGCTACGGGAACTTGATGTTGAATTGCCGGACGAACCGTCAAACGAAAGCCATCATGCAGTTTCCAATCACTCTCGCCTTCGCGCTCGGTTTTCTCGTTGCGACACCAGCGAGCGGCCAATCGCTGCCGCGTTTCGGCGCTGCCGAGAAGCATGTCGATGCAGAGCTGATCGCCGCAACCGACGCGATCGTCCCGGGCCAGCCTCTGACGGTCGGGCTTCGGTTGAAGCACGAAAACGGATGGCATACCTACTCAAATCAAGTGGCAATTGCCAGCCGGGTTCAATGCCGGCACCATCGATTGGCCCCACCCGAAGCGGCTACCCGTAGGCCCGTTGGTGAACTTCGGATATGAAGGTGAAACTCTGTTGCTGACGACGCTGCAGGTTCCCGCCGACTTGCCCGTCGGCTCCCCTGTGACGTTGGGAGCGAAGGCCTCCTGGCTGGAATGCAACGACGTCTGTATTCCCGGCGACGCTTTGCTCAAGCTAACGTTGCCCGTAAAGGCGAAATCGTCGCCATCTACTTCCGCGGCGCTCTTCATCAGCTCGCAAACCCGTGTTCCCCAATCGGCATTGGTCGCAAATGCAACGATCGATGCGAGCCACATCCGTTTGACATTGTCTCCACCCGCGGGCAAAACCCTCGACAAAATTGAATTTTTTCCTCTTGAGGAAGGTCGGATCGAGGCGTCCGCACCCCAAGAGCTCAAGCGCGAGGGGAATCAGTTTGCGGTTTACCTGACGGCGGCAAAGCCGGTCGGCGCGGACTTCAAGACGCTGAAAGGCGTCGTCGTTGCCAACGGCGGACCCGCGTACGCGAACGGCTGGGTCGACAGTGTGCAGGCACCTTTGGTGGTCGGTACCGTGGCAGCCGCTGGCGCATCGATGTCCGGCGGCGCGAACAACTCGTCGATGTCGCTGCTGGCCGCGCTTGCCACCGCTTTGCTCGGTGGGCTGATTCTGAACCTGATGCCGTGCGTGTTTCCCGTGTTGTCGCTCAAGCTGATCGGGCTTGCCGAGCACCGCACGCACTCGGGTCCGATGGCGGCGCACGGAGTCGCTTTCGCCGCCGGCGTCGTGCTTTCGTTCGTTCTGCTCGCAGCGCTTTTGATCGGCCTGCAGCAGGCCGGCAGCGCACTCGGCTGGGGGTTTCAGCTGCAGACTCCGTGGGTCGTCGCTGCGCTCACCGTGTTGTTCTTCGGTATCGGATTAAATCTGCTGGGAGTCTTCGAATTCACGATGGCCACAGGCGTGGCCAATCTGAAGGCCGCTGATGCCCTGGCACACAAGTCAGACTGGCGCGGCAGCTTCGGCACCGGCGTGCTAGCGGTGATCGTCGCCTCGCCGTGCACCGCTCCGTTCATGGGGGCTGCACTGGGATACGCGATCACGCAGCCGGCAGTGATTGCTTTGTCGGTATTCGCAGTGCTCGGAGTCGGTATGGCGCTGCCTTATGTGCTGTTGACGCTTTTCCCAAGCTGGCTCGCGCGCCTGCCTCGTCCCGGCCGCTGGATGGAGCTATTCAAGCAATTCATGGCGTTTCCGATGTTCGCAACCTGCGTCTGGTTGCTGTGGGTGCTGGCGCAACAAGTCGACGCCGGCGGAATCGCGCTTGCGCTGGGAGTCTTGGTCGCTGTCGGATTCACGTTGTGGGCGCTGGGTTTGTCGCAGCGTGGAGCGCGCGTCTTTCGATGGGTTGCGGCGGTCGGCGGACTGTTCGCTGCGCTGACGTTTGCGCCGATTGCCACAAGCGAAGCGCTCGCGCCCGGCACGCGCTCAACGGCAGATGCTGGATGGATCGATTACTCGCCTGAAAAACTTGCGCAGCTGCGCAGCGAGGGTAAGCCGGTGTTTGTCAACTTCACCGCTGCCTGGTGCGTCACGTGCCAGGTCAACAAGCGCGTTGCGCTGCGTGCCCATGCCGTCAAGGCGCGCTTTGCCGCCGACAACGTGGTGCTGATGCGCGCCGATTGGACCAATCGCGACGAGCGGATTACGCAGGCGCTTGCGCAGTTCGGTCGCAACGGTGTCCCGCTTTACGTGCTCTATGATCGTAAGGGCGATCCGGTCGTATTGCCCGAATTGCTGACCGAGGGCATCGTGCTTGCTGCCTTGGACAAGCTGCGATTGAAGGAGGCATCCCGATGAAATTTGTGTCGTTGTTCGCCACGGCCTTGCTGGTGTCTTCGACGGTCGCTGCAGAGCCGACGCCTGGGCAGCCGGCTCCCAACTTCCGCGCAACGGATGTGGCAGGAAAACCGGTTTCGCTGGCCGACTTCAAGGGCAAATACGTCGTTCTCGAATGGAACAATCCCGGCTGCCCGTTCGTTCGCAAGCACTATGACAGCGGCAATATGCAGTCGCTGCAAAAGCGCTTCGGCGGAGAAGGCGTGGCGTGGCTCGCGATCAATTCGACCGCGCAAACGAGCGTTGACTACATGCCGCCGGAAAAGCTTGCCGCATGGTTCAAGCAGCAGAATGCGGCCCCGGCCGCCGTGCTGGTGGACACAGACGGCCAGGTGGGTCGAGCGTTCGGTGCGAGGGTCACTCCGCACATGTACGTGATCGATCCAAACGGCACCCTAGTTTACGCGGGCGCGATCGATGACAAGCGCAGCGCGAATCCAGCTGATGTCAAAACGTCGGCGAACTTCGTGGCCGCTGCGCTGACAGAGGCCAACTTGGGTAAGCCCATCTCAAAGGCCAGCAGCAGCGCTTACGGCTGTTCGATCAAGTACAGCTAGCTCCACGCGGCGTCACCCCTGCACATAAACCCAGTTGAGTAGTGCATCCAACGCCGGCTGCGCGGCGCCGGCGTTTGGATGATTGATTAGCGCAACGACAACGTAGCGCTTCCCGCTTGCGGCAAGTACATACCCTGCAATCGCGCGGGTGTCGGTTAGCAGTCCTGTCTTGATGTGCGCCGAGCCGGCTGCGCCGCTCCGGCGGCGCATCGTGCCGTCGACACCGACGATCGGCAACGATGACACGAACTCCGGCATCAGCGGTGTGGCGAACGCGCCTTGCAGCAAGCGAGCCAGTCCAGCTGCCGTCACCCGCTCGACACGAGACAATCCCGCGCCGTTCTCAAGCGCGAATTCACGGCGGTCGAGCCCCTTGGAGACCAGCCAGTCGCCGACGGCGCGCTGCGAGCGCTCGGTGGTCGCTGGACGATGACTCGTTTCTGCTCCTATCGTCAGAAACAACTGACGCGCCATCACGTTGTTGCTGTACTTGTTGATGTCGCGAATGATCTCGGCGAGCGGTCGAGACTCGTGCTGTGCAAGGCGTCTGCCGTCCGGCGGCACCGTGCCTTCGAGAACATGGCCGCGCCACGTACCGCCGCTACTCTCCCACAGCGCGCGAAAAACGGCCTCGGCGTACTCCTTGGCGCCAAGCGCACTGACATGCCAAACCTTTTCTCCGCACGACAGTGGGTAGGCGCCACGAAAGATCGGGCGTCGCAGATCGCCAAAGTCTCCGCCGAGTCGCGCCCGCCAGTCGTTGCACGCGCCGTCAGTGGCGCGCACCGTGCTCGGTACCACCATGCCAGACAGCACGGGCAGCGCATAGATGCGCGCCTGTTTCGCGTCCGCATCGGGAATGAAGTAAAAGCTCACCGCTTTGTAGTTCAGCAGTAGTGCGTCGGGGCCGGCGTTGTACGGCCGCAGTGCTTCGCCGTCGAAAGCACCTGGATCGTGCGACGCCGGTTCGAATGCGCTGCGATCGAGCACCAGATTGCCGCGGATCTCGCGCAGACCCGCGCCTCGCAATCGCTGCACCAATAGCCACAAGTCTTCGATCACGAGCTGCGGATCACCGCTACCACGCAGCCATAGATCGCCTTCAAGCACACCGTTGCGCAGCGGAGCGGTCACCAGCGCGTCGGTATGCCACTGATATTGCGGGCCTAGGAGCTCCAGCGCAGCCAGCGTTGTCACTAGCTTCATGGTCGACGCCGGGTTCATAGGCTGACTCTCGTTGACATTCAGCGTCAAGCCAGCGCCAGACAACGGAACGACGGCGATGCCCACCGCCGACATCGGAACATTGGCCGTTCGTAGAGCGGCGGCTGTCCCTTCAGGCAGCATCGACGCGTCCTGACGCACCTGCGCGCTGAGACGCGCGGGGCACGTCCACGCAAAGACAACCAGCACCGAGGCGCAGACAACTCTTGAGACAAGAAAGATTCGATCCGACATGGCCCGCACGCTTTGACGTCCTGTATCAAGCTTAACGAGCAAAAAGAGCGGCGCAAGAAAAACGGCGCCGCAGCGCCGTCTTAACAGCTTTCGATTGATGCTAGTTCGATAACTGCAGCAAGCCCAAGCCGACCCTGCGATATGACCCGATCCCTCGCAACAGCGGCCGCTTCAAAAGCTCGGCGTCCGTAACCTGCAGTACTCCCTCAATCGACGCGTACGGCAGCTTGATCTTGCGGTCGCCGTATGGAAACTGAAGCTCTTTGATGGCAACGTTGAAAAAATCGGGCCTGAAGCCGAACTTGGGGCCGGTTACCTTGATCCATGCTTCGACTTCTTGCGGAGTGCGAAACGGCTCGACTTCCTTCTCACCTGCAACCAGTTTTTCGCGGCCTACGCAGGCCTCCAGGGCGAACCGGTATGGCAGCCCTTCGCACAGTTGCACGACGAGTCTCTTCGGCGCCAGCGCGCTGACCGCTTCGGCGGGGGGCTCAAGCCAGGGATCGGGGGAGTAAACCCAGTAACGCCCCTCGCTGCTGGTATCGGCACGGAACACAAAGCTGATGCCGGCCTTTTTGCCGAACGTTCGTGACAGACATTGATGCGCCGAAAGGGGATCGCGGTGTTTTTCATCGAACGTCACCGCAGTCTCGAACAGCTCGACCGTCGGCACGTCCATCTTGGTATAGCTCATTACGCTGTTCACAAAGGCGCGCAGCGTCTTGGGCCCTTTTCCTTTGGGCGCCGCCGAACCCAGCCAATGCTGCGGAAGACGAAGCGGAATATCAATAGCCACGTATTACCCCATTACGGTTTACGGTATTTCTTCGGCTCACTGCGAGCGGACTTGCTACCGCATATCCGGCGCGCCGCGTTTATCCGTTCAAACACCTCATAAAAGCACTTTTTCACACCAAATGTCAGTGGTCACTTCCATGTGACCGGCGCGCAGCTTTGGCGTCCAAACGGCAGGTGACGTCCATCCCATTTTCTAGGTGGTTGAAGATGCACCACCCGCCCATACAATTAGCACTCGCAAGCGAAGAGTGCTAATAAGTGGCATGATCGCGCTTTCCCACCTCGATTCCTCGAGCATCCGAGAGCCTAACCAACCTGGAGACTTTATGAAGATTCGTCCTCTGCACGATCGAGTAATGGTCAAACGCCTGGACAACGAGCGTAAGACCGCCTCGGGAATCGTAATTCCCGATAACGCAGCCGAAAAACCGGATCAAGGCGAGATCGTCGCCGTCGGACCGGGTAAGCGCGACGACAACGGCAAGGTCATCACGCTTGACGTCAAGGTCGGCGACCGTGTGCTTTTCGGCAAGTACTCGGGCCAGACCGTCAAGGTCGAGGGCGAGGAACTGCTGGTCATGCGCGAAGAAGATTTGATGGGCGTCGTCGCGTAAAGGCACTGCACCTACAACTTAAGTCGTCGGGCTGCGAAGCGGACCGACGTGTACGGCAAATCAGGAGAAGTTTTTATGGCAAGCAAGCAAGTATTTTTTGGCGACGACGCACGTCATCGCATGGTGCGTGGCGTAAACATCCTCGCCAATGCAGTCAAAGTCACACTGGGCCCCAAGGGCCGCAACGTCGTACTCGAGCGCAGCTTTGGCGCACCTACGGTCACCAAGGACGGCGTCTCGGTCGCCAAGGAAATCGAACTGAAAGACAAGTTCGAGAACATGGGCGCGCAGATGGTCAAGGAAGTCGCGTCAAAGACGTCTGACAACGCGGGTGATGGCACCACTACGGCCACAGTGCTGGCGCAGTCGATCATCTCCGAAGGCATGAAGTACGTCGCCGCCGGAATGAACCCGATGGATTTGAAGCGCGGTATCGACAAAGCGGTCGTGGCAGCCATCGACGAACTGAAGAAGCTGTCGAAGCCAACGACTACCAGCAAAGAAATTGCGCAAGTCGGCGCAATCTCGGCCAACGCTGATGAAGAGATCGGCAAAATTATCGCCGATGCGATGGACAAGGTCGGCAAGGAAGGCGTGATTACCGTCGAAGACGGAAAGTCGCTGAACAACGAACTCGAAGTGGTCGAAGGTATGCAGTTCGACCGCGGCTATCTGTCGCCGTACTTCATCAATCAGCCGGACAAGCAGAGCGCGGTCCTCGAAAATCCCTATGTGCTGTTGCATGACAAGAAGATCAGCAACATTCGGGAGTTGCTGCCAATTCTGGAGCAAGTCGCAAAAGCCGGACGTCCGCTGCTGATCGTCGCCGAAGAAGTTGAAGGCGAAGCATTGGCGACACTGGTGGTCAACAGCATTCGCGGCATCTTGAAGACCGTGGCCGTCAAGGCGCCGGGCTTCGGTGATCGTCGCAAAGCGATGCTCGAAGACATCGCGATTCTGACCGGTGGCACTGTCATCGCGGAGGAAGTGGGTCTGACACTCGAAAAAGCGACGTTGAACGACCTCGGCCAAGCCAAGCGTGTTGAAGCCGCGAAAGAAAACACCACGATCATCGACGGTGCCGGCGATTCGAAAAATATCGAAGGCCGTGTCAAGGCGATCCGCGCACAGATCGAAGAAGCGACCAGCGACTACGACAAGGAAAAGCTGCAGGAACGCGTTGCAAAACTTGCGGGCGGCGTTGCGCTGATCAAGGTCGGCGCTGCAACCGAAGTCGAGATGAAGGAAAAGAAAGCGCGCGTTGAAGATGCGCTGCATGCGACCCGCGCTGCAGTGGAGGAAGGCGTTGTCGCCGGTGGTGGCGTTGCATTGATTCGAGTCAAGCAGGCGGTAGCCAAGATCAAGGGCGACAACCCCGATCAGGATGCCGGCATCAAGATCGTGCTGCGCGCGATGGAAGAGCCGCTGCGCCAAATTGTCGAGAACTCGGGCGAGGAGCCCAGCGTCGTCGTCAACAAGGTTGCCGACGGCAAGGGCAACTTCGGGTTCAACGCACAGACGCATGAGTACGGTGACCTGGTCGCGATGGGTGTGCTCGATCCGACCAAAGTGACCCGGATGGCGCTGCAAAACGCTGCCTCGATCGCGGGGTTGATGCTGACCACCGACGCGATGGTTGCGGAACTCGTCGAGGAAAAACAGTCGGGTGGCGGTGGAATGCCCGGCGGCATGGGTGGAATGGGTGGAATGGGCGGCATGGATATGTAGTTCGCCGCACCGATCTGCAACAAGCCCGCTTCGGCGGGCTTTTTTTCGCCTGCTGATTGCGGCGGCGCCAGCACTCGGCTACAAACGCAGCATAAGAAATGGAAGGGGGTTACATGAACGCAATACCCGCGACACCGGCACCATTTCCTGCCGGTAGCACGATTCCACCGGAATACCCAGTGCGTTTCGTCGGCACCGGCAGCGAATATTTCCGCATCTGGATCGTCAATCTATTGTTGACGATCGTGACGCTCGGCATTTATTCGGCCTGGGCCAAGGTGCGCCGCCTGAAGTACATGTATCGCAACACGCAAATCGGAGGGTCCTCCTTTGACTATCACGGCTCGCCGGTCGCGATCCTGAAGGGCAGGTTGATCGCGCTCGTCTTGTTGATCGCCTACAACTTCAGCTTCAAGTTTTCGCTGATCGCTGGCTTGGTCACGCTGGTCATCCTGGCTGCAGTTTTTCCGTGGCTGATCCGGCAGTCGCTCCGTTTCAGGCTCCGGTATTCCAGTTATCGCGGGATCCGATTTCGATTCGCCGGCGGCGTTAGCGAGTTGTATCTAATCGCGGCACCAGTGTTGATCGTCGCGCTCCCGGGCGTGCTGGCCGGAGCCTTTGCGCGTGAGGACGGGTTGCCTCCCGATTGGTTCGGCGCAGCATTTGGCATCACCTTTCTTCTATATGCCGCGGTGCTCCCGTACATCCACTATCGCTTCAAGCGCTACCAGCATGGCAACAGTTTTTTTGGAGCGACGCCGGCGCGCTTCACTGCCACCGCGGGCGGGTTCTACGCG
>JBDUCU010000011.1:0-42016 GCA_040003315.1 Burkholderiaceae bacterium
AGGCGGTGCTGATGGCCGCGGCCATCTACGGCCGCATGATGCCGATGATGATGACCGCCGCAGGCACCGTCAAAGCTGCCCGCGTGCTGGTTCTGGGTGCGGGCGTCGCAGGCCTGCAGGCGATTGCGACCGCGAAGCGTCTGGGTGCGGTCGTCGAGGCGTCCGATGTGCGCCCTGCCGTCAAGGAGCAGATCGAATCGCTGGGCGCGAAGTTTGTCGATGTGCCGTACGAAACCGACGAGGAACGCGAAATTGCGCAGGGCATCGGCGGTTATGCGCGCCCGATGCCCGGATCATGGATGCAGCGGCAGGCTGTAGCCGTGGGTGAGCGCCTGAAGCAGGCCAATATCGCGATTGCCACCGCGTTGATTCCGGGCCGCAAGGCTCCGATCCTGATTACCGAAACCATGGTTCAGGCGATGCAACCCGGTTCGGTCATTGTCGACATGGCGGTCGAGCAGGGCGGCAACTGCGCGCTGTCGCAGCTCGGCAAAACGGTCTACGCCTATGGCGTGCAGATCATCGGCGAGCCGAATCTTGCCGCGACGGTGCCGACTGATTCGTCGGCGCTCTATGCACGCAACGTGCTGGATTTCCTGAAGCTGGTGGTCGACAAGGACGGTAGCTTCGTGCTTCCGGCCGATGACGACATCGTTGCCGCGTGTCTTCTGTGCACCAACGGCGAAATCAAACGCAAGAACTAGGGGCGCACGATGGAAGCGGTAGGACCGATCGTCATCAATCTGATTATCTTCGTGCTGGCGGTCTACGTCGGTTATCACGTCGTGTGGAACGTCACTCCCGCTTTGCACACGCCGCTGATGAGCGTGACCAACGCAATCTCCGCGATCATCATCGTTGGCGCGATGCTCGCCGCGGCGCTGACTGAAACCGCGCTCGCCAAGACTATGGGGGTGCTCGCGGTCGCGCTGGCGGCGGTCAACGTGTTTGGCGGATTCCTGGTGACGCGACGCATGCTGGAGATGTTCCGCAAGAAACAGCCGAAGATCGCCAAGGAGTAGCGGCGATGACGTTCAGCATCAATGTCGTCGTGCTTCTGTACCTGGTGGCCTCGGTCTGTTTCATCCAGGCGCTGAAAGGGCTGTCGCATCCGATCACCTCGCGCCGAGGCAATACGTTCGGTATGGTCGGCATGGCGATCGCGATGGCGACCACCATCGCGTTGATCTACAAGCTTGCGCCGCAGATTGCCACCGGCGGAATCGTCTGGGTGTTGATCGGACTGCTCGTGGGCGGCACCTTCGGCGCCGTGATGGCCAATCGGGTCGAGATGACCAAGATGCCCGAGCTCGTCGCATTCATGCACTCGATGATTGGGCTGGCGGCCGTGTTCATTGCCATTTCGGCCGTCGCAGAACCCTGGGCGTTCGGCATTACAGAGCGCGGCGGATCAATTCCAACCGGAAACCGAATCGAACTGTTCATCGGCGCATTCGTTGGTGCGATCACGTTTTCCGGATCGGTGATTGCGTTCGGCAAGCTGTCCGGGAGGTACAAGTTCCGGCTCTTCAAGGGCGCGCCGGTCGTCTTCACCGGCCAGCACATGTTGAACCTCGCGCTTGCGATTGCAATGTTTGCGTGTGGGGCGTGGTTTGCCATAACGCAGGAATGGGTCGCCTTCTGGCTGATGCTGGCGATTGCATTTGCGCTCGGCGTGCTGATCATCATTCCGATCGGCGGCGCCGATATGCCGGTCGTGGTGTCGATGCTGAACAGCTATTCGGGATGGGCCGCGGCGGGCATCGGATTTTCACTGAACAACTTCATGCTGATCGTTGCCGGCTCGCTGGTGGGGTCGAGCGGCGCGATCCTGTCGTACATCATGTGCAAGGCGATGAACCGCTCATTCTTCAACGTCATCCTCGGTGGCTTTGGCGGCGAAGTGAGCGCGGTAGCGGGCGCAGCCGAACAGCGCCCGGTGCGCTCGGGCTCGCCTGACGATGCAGCGTTTCTGCTGGACAACGCCGAGACCGTGATCATCGTTCCGGGCTATGGACTCGCGGTCGCGCGCGCGCAGCATCCCTTAAAGGAGCTCGCCAACAAGTTGATTGCGAAGGGCATAACGGTCAAGTATGCAATCCATCCGGTGGCCGGGCGCATGCCCGGCCACATGAACGTGCTGCTGGCCGAAGCCGAAGTGCCTTACGACCAGGTGTTCGAGATGGACGACATCAACGGCGAGTTCGCAGAGGCCGATGTTGCATTGATCCTTGGCGCCAACGATGTGGTCAATCCCGCCGCCAAAGATCCGAAGTCGGCGATCGCAGGGATGCCGATTCTCGAGGCTTACAAGGCCAAGCAGGTGATCGTCAACAAACGCTCGATGGCGTCCGGCTACGCGGGCCTTGATAACGAGCTGTTCTACATGCCGAAGACGATGATGGTGTTCGGCGATGCCAAGAAGGTGGTCGAGGAGATGGGAAAGGCGGTGGGCTAAACGCTTCAGCCCACCGCGTCAAGGATCGACTACTTGGTTACCTGACCGCGAATTTCTCCGCCAGGATTTTTCGCCGTGTGCAAGTTCGCGTAGTAACGGCCGGCGGTGAAGTCGGCTGCCTGCGCGGCTGTCAGCGTCGCTTTGCCCCGTATCGGGCTTGCCATATCGCCGGTGAACGGCACGGCGACGCCAGCGTTGGCGCCAGGCGATGCGGGCCCATGAAAGTGGCCGGCAGTGACTGGCCCGCTGAGGCCGGAGTACGTAACGGTCCAGGTCAGAACGTTGGTCGACTTGTCGAAAGTGGTGTCGACCGTACCGGTGCCACTGGTGGCAACCGCCGGCACTTCATGGGCTCCGGTCATTTGATTTTTCATGCTCATCATGTCCGAGCCCATCATCGACGACATCCAGCCGCAGCCGCCGAGCGTCACGGCCGCAGCCATTAGCGTGCTCTGCATTACGGTGCGATACGAAATCATTGAGTCTCCTCGTTAGACAGGCTGCCGAGCGGCTGCCGATGCGGGCAAGCATAGACTGTTCGCCGTTGCGGCGACAAGGTGCCGCTAACCCTGCTGGCTCAGAAGATTGAGGAACTCGCGGCGCGTCTTCGGACCGTAGGTCACGAACGCAGGGTCGGGCCGTGCGCGGTATTCGCGCCTTTGCAATGCGACCTTGTCCTGCCGCACGTGCTTTTTGACCACCTCCGGGGCGACCGGATAAATTTTCAGCGCGTTGGCACCGAAGATTTTTGCGCGCAGCGCTGGGGTCATTTCGGGGTAGCCGTACCGGTCGCGCAACGCGGGGGCAATCTGGAACGTGCGAAAGGCCTGGATCTGATCCTGCGGCGAGCCGTACCAGATCGAGTCGGTGCCCCACAGCACGTTGTTCTCGCCGCAGTATTTGACGAGCTTGCCGATCGTGTGCGCAGCAGTGTCCGGATCACGCATTCCAAGGCGCCAGGTCGAACCCAGCTCGGGGTAGACGTTCGATCCGGGCTTGACTCCATTGTCGAGCAGGCTGGTTACCAACGCGTCGATGCCGTCGGTGCGCTTCGGATCGTATGCACCCTCGGCCTTGTTGGCGACGAAACCGGAGTGATAGATAAGGAAGTTGATATCGGGGTAACGCTTGGCGACGCGGCCGATGTCGACGCATGTCGAGTGTTCGTATGACTTTGGACCGAATGCAAGTCCCTTGTGAATTGCGATGTTGCGAATGCCGAGCTTGCGCGCTTTCTCGATCAAGCGAATGCCAGGCTCGTCGTCCATGAAAAACCCACTGCCTTCGGGACCCCACTGCGTGTACGTTTTCCACGCCGAGATCGGGTAGCGCGCCGCGAGCTCGTCCATCGCCTCGAGATCGCCTCGCTGATTGGGATTGACGCGGCCGTGCAGCAGCAGTCGGTGGGTGCCGTTCAGTTGCTCGACGATGCCCGCAGTGGCGGCAGCCTCCTCGATCGTCAAGGGCTCAGCTTCTCGCGTTGATGGAACGAACGAAAGGACCATCAGATCAGTATCCGAATCCATGAATACGTCCTTGATGAACTGATCGGGTCCGATGCATCGCAGATAGTCCAGCTCGCCGGCGCCGCGGTGCGGCGCGCAACGGTCCGACGACGTGAACCCCTGCATTGGTTTTGCGCCGGGTGGCATGCGCGTGAGCCACGCGCCGGTCGGATTCACGAAATGGCCTTGCACGTCAAAAATGAATTCGTTGCCGTCAACCGATGAGCGTGCGAGCTGCAGATCGAGCGCGGCTTCGGGTTGCAGCTGATAGAACCCGCCACGCGGACCGCGACTCGCGTAAGCCTCGTTCATCGCAAGCAATGACGATGCTGCCCCGCACGCCGAAACCAGAAAGCTGCGACGGTCCATCGCGAGCCGCTTCGCATGCGCGGTGGCCGACTCGAACGCCAGGTGGCGAGCGCGAAGGTGGATCGGGGCGAGCGGAATCGGCGCGTACTCGCCGTTCGTCGCTGTATCAAGCTTGATTGGAAGCCGTAATCCCTGGGGGTCGTTTTCAAAGTGCATAGGAGCCTCCTTCAGGGCTGCGAACTGCTGGGTAGGGGCGCCGCCGACTTACGGCGGCATAATGGTTCGAATGCTACGTCCATCGCAAGTTTCGTTGGTGTCGTTGCGCGAACTGGTGATCAGCGCCGGACCGTTCGTTTTGCTGACGCTCGCGCTGCTGTGGCTCTCATATCTGATCCTCGATCCGACTCCGCCCAACAGAGTCGTGCTGGCCACCGGCAGCGAGCAGGGCGCGTATGCCGAATTCGGCAAGCGTTACGTGGCGGAGCTCGCACGATACGGAATTCGCGTCGAACTCCGCCCTACCGCGGGCGCCGCCGAAAATCGACGGCTGCTGCGTGACTCCAATTCCGGCGTCGACATTGCATTCATGCAAAGCGGTGCCGGCGATGCGATTTATGCGGTCGACGAAGACCAGAGTGGCCGTCCGCTGGTGTCGCTCGGCAATCTGTTTTTCGAGCCGGTTTGGCTGTTCTACCAGACCGATGCTGCGCATCGCACCGTGGCGGACGGAAAGCTTAATCATCTGCAACAGGTTGTCCCGTTGCGCGTGAATATCGGCGCCCCCGGGAGCGGTGCGGCAAACCTGTTCGACAAGCTGCTGCACGCAAACAAGATCGAGCCGACGCAGATGAAACTGGAGCGGTTGGCACCGACACCGGCGGTGGTTGCTCTGCTGAACGGGGAGCTTGACGCACTTGTATTTGTGTCGTCGCCCGAATCGGCTTTGGTGCGGATGCTGCTGCAGACGCCCGGCATTCAGTTGCTCGAGTTTCCCCAAGCCGATGCCTACGCGCGTCGCTTCGAATTTCTGAAGCGCGTCACGATGCCGCGCGGCACCGTCGATCTGGCGCAGGACGTACCGCCGTCCGATGTGCCACTGGTGGCCGCCACTGCGAGCATGGTGACGACCGATCGTTTGCATCCGGCGCTGATCCAGCTGTTTGTGCAGGCCGCGCAGCGGATTCATGGCGAAAGCACGTGGTTCGGACCGGCGGGTGAGTTTCCAAATGGCAGCGCGGCAGAATTTCCGCTCGCCAAGGAAGCATCGCGCTTTTATCGCGATGGCCCGCCGGTGTTGCAGCGCTACCTGCCGTTCTGGCTGGCGAACCTGATCGATCGGATGTGGGTGGTGCTGGCTTCGATCATCGTGATTCTGATTCCGCTGTCGCGAGTCGTACCACCGCTTTACGAGTTTCGCATCCGCTCACGCGTGTTTCGCTGGTACCGGCAGCTGCGTGAGATTGAGGAGGCCGCCGAAGCCGATCCGAAGGCCGCCGAGCTGCTTCCGAGACTCGACGAGCTGGAGCATCGCGTCGAAAAAGTCAGCGTGCCGTTGTCATACGCCGAGGAGCTGTATGCGCTGCGCAGCCATATCGATATGGTGCGCAAGAAACTCCGTGCAGATTCGCCGGCGGATTCCGCGACCGGCGCGCCGGCATGATCTGACGGTGCTCAGCGCAGGTCAGCCCGCTTGCGAATCGCCTCGATCCGCGCTCGGTTAGCGCCGAAGTCCTTGCGGCCAAGCCGCGACGCCGAACGCACGTGGATGACGCGGGCTGCAGGATCGAGCAGGAACTCCGCGTCATCTACAAAGCGCAGCCAGCGGGTTTCGAACTGCACCGATAGGTAATCCGGATTGTTCTCAATGATGCGCGCGCCAGGCCATGCGGCCAGCACTTCACGCAGCCGATTCATTGCGAGCGCTGAATCCTGCTTGAATGCAAGCGGCGCGATCGTCGCGTATTTGACTGCGTACTCTCCTTCGGGCCACACCGCTGCCTGGCTGCTCACGCTGTTTTCGGTGCGCGAGGGGGGTTTGAGCTTGCCTTCACGCAGCCCCGGTTCACCGGGCGGTCGACCCATCAGCAGTCCAAACTGGCCGACTGCAAGCAGTAGCAGCGGCAACACTAGGAAGACAAAGGCGAGGACTGCGAGTGTGCGCATGGTATTAAGGATCGGTTTGCGGGTTGGTCGGACGTCTGAGCTTCGCAATGTAGCCGCGATCGATGCTGTTCTTCCAGCGCCAAACCCATTTGCCTGCAAAAGCCCAAGGCCCCCACGACGCGATCGCGTTTCTCGCGCCGGTCGTCAGCAGGTAAAGCGCGAGGCGCTGCGGCCTGAACGCAGACATGGGCTGCCCGGTCGTTGCGGCGATCAGGTTGTTTGCGAGAGCTACGGCTGCACGGAGCGCGTACACACCGGATTTCGGCCGAGGCGCGTGAGTCAGCGAGGCAACATCGCCTGCCGCAAACGCCCACGCGTGCGAAGTTGACTGCAAGAACGCGTTGACCGCAATGAACCCACGGTCATCGACCGCGAGACCGGCTTGCGCGGGCCATGCCAGCGCCGACGCACCGGTCACGAGCAGCGTTGCATCGGTCGATACGGCGAGACTGTTAGCCAGCTCGATCATCGCGCCGTCGAGCTTCGTAGCGACGCCATCGATCAGATTCACGTTCGCCTGGCGCAGCGCGGCGCGCATCAACGAGCGCGCTCGCGCGCCATGTCCGGGCAGAATCGGAAGACCTCCGGTGACGAGTTGTACCTGCACCGAAGGCACACTGTGCAGACGATACGCGGCCGCGAGTGCGCATTCGACGCCGCCCGCACCGGCGCCAATTACCGTCAGGTGGAATGTGTCCCGTGCAGCTGCGGCACGCTGCCGTATCTGTTGCCATCCAGCAATGAAACCATCGAGCGGCCGCAGCGACAATGCATGTTGGCGTGCGCCGGGAATCGCATCGACGTCGAGGGTGGCACCCGTTGCAATCGACAGCGTGTCGAAGCCAATCGTCTCGCCGGTATCGGTGCGGACGGTTCTGCTGGCCAAATCGAGAGTTTGAACATGGGCCGAGATGAGTCGCGCACCGGCGGCCCGCACCAGCGGGTCAAGATCGATGACGATTTCTTCGAGCGAGTAATGGCCGGCGATCCATCCTGGCAGCATGCCGCTGTAAGGCAGGTGGCGTGACGGCGTCACCAGAACGATCTCGACATCCGCGGGCTTCGCGCGCGCGAGCTCGCGCAGCACGAGGGCATGCGTTTGCCCGCCACCTGCGAGCAGCAATCGCTTCACGGGTGTCAGGTGCAGCGCCTAGCGCGCATCGCGGTAGCGCTGCGCAAGTTGATGCGGGTCAGCGCCGAAAAAGTAGGCGAGGCGAAATCGCCACATCATCAAGATCGTGCGCCACACACCGTACGTTTGCCAGCGACGCGCAGAAGTCCGCACGCGCGTTCCGATTGCGACTGGCGGTGAGATCTTCCCTGCGCGCTTCGAGAACTCGATGTCCTCCATCAACGGGATCGGTGCAAAGCCGCCCAGCGTCTCGAACGCTGACCGGATGACGAAGATGGCCTGGTCGCCGGTGCAGATGCCGGTCAGTCGCGAACGGAAATTCATCATCGTTGAAACTATTTTCAGCAACCATCGGTGCGTCTCAATGCGGACATCGAAGCGGCCCCACGCGCACCCGCTGCTTTGCAGCGCACTGCGCACCATGCGGTCCGCGTCGTCGGGCAGTTGACAGTCAGCATGCAGAAAGAGCAGCACATCGGCATCGTCTTCCAGAGCCGCTCTTGCGCCGACGTTCATCTGCTGCGCACGGCCGCGCGGTGATTTCAAAATGCGGTCTGCCAGAGGCTGCGCTCGCTCTATAGTCGAGTCAGTGCTGCCGCCATCGACGACGATCAGCCGAGTGCCGCGTGCGCGTGCCGGGGCCAGGCTCGCCAGAGTCGATTCGATCACGGTGGCTTCGTCAAGCACCGGAACGATGACTGCAAGCCGCATCAGCGCACGTCGTTCAGCGACCAGTCGTACTCGAGAAACCGGATCGGCACCGACGCCGAGCGCAATAGCGCACGGTCCGCGGGCGCATCCGCGAGTTGATCCGCATACCGCGCCACGACATCCTCCAGCGACGAGAACCCCTTATGACCTTGCATGAAGTCTTTGCCGTACCAATCGAAGATTCGCGAAAGCTCAACGGTCCGCGACTGCGCATTGAACCGGTTGCGCGAGCGGTCCGACATGAAACGAGCAAGGAGATCGTCGAGCTGCGCGTCGAGTTTTTCGGGTATCAGCGCGCGGCTGCCGAGCATCGGACAGCCGACCGATGCGCAGTTGACCGCGACGTGCACACGCGGGTCGTTGAACACACCGGGCTCGCGCAACATCTCGTGCTCGATGCCATCGAGATGCTGTTGCTTGCCCAGCAAGGTAAAGAAACGGTCTTTCCAAGGATTTCCGAACACCGTACCGAAGTCGCGGATCGATTTCAGATTCGGATATCGTGTCAGGATCTTTTCAACCGTCAACGCGTTATAGGCGTTCGCTAGAAACGCGAACTGCTGCGGCTTGTTCCAGCTCGAGTATTGCGCCGGTGTGACGTCGGACACGGCTTTCAGGTACGCCGCCAATGCCACCCGGTCCTCGGCGAACCCGGCATACTGGACGCGACTCGCGTTGCCATCGCTGAGAAGGCGCACATGTTTGCGCAGCAGAGCGTCCCATCCTGCGTGCGAATGATCGAATGCCGGCTGAGCGACGATCCGCGACGAGGCAGCGGCCGCGAGCGCTGCGAAGATCAGCTGTCGTCTGCGCCGATGCGCAGGTGACCGCTCAGTGTGCATGCGCGGCGTCTTCCGCGTAGGCGCGTCGCTTGTCGCCGTTAATGGCAACCGCGGCCGCGAGCACCTTGGCGAAACTACCCGCGCCACGTCGCCACTGCTGGAACGCAGCGAGCGCCGCCCACTGCCCGCACGTGACGGTCGACCGCTTCCATGCACCTGCGGCGTACTTGTTGGCCTCCGCAAGCGTCGGGTAAATGTGGATCGTGCCCAAAATCTTGTTCAGGCCCAGGTTGTGTTTCATCGCGAGGACGTACTCCGCAATCAGATCACCGGCATGTTCGCCAACGATCGTCACGCCGAGAATCTTGTCGGAACCCGGCACCGTCAATACCTTGACGAAGCCGTCGGCTTCGCTGTCCGTGATAGCTCGATCGAGATCGTCGATGCCGTAGACCGTCTTGGTGAATGCAATGTTCCGTTCCTTTGCCTCCTGCTCGTTCAGCCCGACTCTGGCAACTTCGGGATCGGTGAATGTTGCCCACGGAATCACCCGGTAATCCGCCTTTAACGTGCGGAACGCCCCGAAGAGTGCGTTGACCGCTGCATACCTCGCCTGATGCGCGGCGGTGTGGGTGAACTGGTACGGCCCCGCGACATCGCCGCACGCATAAATGTTGGGATACGGCGTCTGCAGCGCTTCGTCGGTTTCAATCGTGTTCTGCTGGGTCACGGGGATGCCGAGCTCTTCGAGTCCATAGCCAGCGGTGTTGGCGACGCGGCCTACCGCGACCAGTAGATGATCAAACTCCAGCGCGACCTGCGTTCCGCCGTGTTCGGCGATCAATCGATGCGTTCCATTGTCGGTTTCCACTCTAACCGCCTTGTGTCCCAGCCGTACGTCGATACCCTCCGCCGAAAATCTTTGGTGAACGCGCTGCGACACCTCCGCGTCCTCGCGCACCATCAGCCTTGGCAGCATCTCGACCTGAGTCACGCGGCTGCCGAGCCGCGCGAATGCCTGTGTGAGCTCGCAGCCGATCGGCCCACCGCCCAGCACCAGAAGACGTTGCGGTGATTCGCGCAGATTCCAGACTGTGTCAGACGTGAGATAGGCAATCTTTTCGATACCCGGTATCGGTGGAACGTACGGACGCGCGCCGGCTGCAATTGCGATCGACTTGGTCGTCAGCGTCCGCACGCCCGCGGCGGTCTGGACTTCGACCGTCCAGGGCGTGGTGATCTTCGCCGTGCCCTTGACACAATCGACGCCCAGCGCGCTATAGCGCTCGGCGGAGTCGTGCGGTTCGATCTTCTCGATAATGCGCTGTACGCGCTGCATCACTTCACCGAAGTTCACCTCCGCTGTCGCCCGTGCGATGCCGAACTCCTGCGCGCGCGCGACATGAGACAGAAACTTCGCCGATCGAATCAGTGCCTTCGACGGCACGCAACCGGTATTCAGACAGTCCCCTCCCATGCGATGCTTTTCGACCAGTGCGACCTTGGCCCTGGTGGCGGCGGCAATGTAGGCCGTCACCAGTCCGGCTGAACCCGCACCGATAACCACGAGGTTGTAATCGAACGAACGCGGGCGCCGATCGTTCCATCGCGCATAAAGCTTGCGCGCCTTGGTTGCCGTGATGACCCAGCGAGCGACCAGTGGAAAGATCAACAGCAGTGACAGTGCGAGCAGCAATCCGAACGAGACCTCAAATTTCCCGAGCTGCGTCCCGGCGTAGACGTACACAGCCGTCGCGGCCAGCATGCCGAGCTGGCTCACCCAGTAGAACGTCCATGTGCGAATCGACGTGAGCCCCATCAGCAGGTTGACAACGAAAAAGGGAAACAGAGGCACCAGCCTCAGCGTCAGCAAATAGAACCAGCCTTCACGTTGCACGCCGGCGTTGATCTTCGCCAGGCGATCACCGAACCGGCTCTGTACCGCGTCACGCAGCACCATTCGCGATGCAAGAAACGCGAGCGTCGCTCCGATTGAAGACGCGAATGAAACCAAGACGAGGCCGGGCAATAGACCGAAAACCGCGCCTGCCAGAAGCGTCAGGATGGTAGCGCCCGGCAAAGAAAGCGCAGCGACGGCGACATACACCCCGAAGAAAATCGCAGCAGCGGCCAGCGGATGTTGGGCGCGGTATGCGTCGATTGCACTCCGATTGGCGTCGAAAAATTCGCGAGTGAAGTATTGACGCAGATCGAACACAAAAAACGCGGCGATCGCGGCGACCAAGGCGAGTGCTATCAGCAGGCGCTTCTTATTCACTGTGAATCCCCCGGGGTTCTACAAGTGCTCCCAAAGCGGCAGCACGCGTTTTGTTAGGTGCAGGCGCGCAGCGGCTCGCGACCGAGGGCGTCGTCGATGGTAAAAGCAGGTCCCTCGACAATGCGGCGTCGATACGAGATCTCCGCCGGCGATCCTGACGGCCAAAGTTGCGAAAACTCGCCTTCCCAGGCTGCAGCATCGAAACGCACTGCCATCGCGTCAACGTAAACACCGGCCACATCGGCGCCATAGAGCCGGGCTGAAGTCAAAGCGGGAGGCACGGGGACCACGGCCAGGCGCGTGATGACTCCATATCGGGTCTGCTTGAAGTTGGGCATTCCTGCCGCGCCGTTGTTGATCACGAAGCGCTCGCCGAGCGCGGTGTCAAAAGCTTTCAACGCGGGCGCGCATGTGTGCGAGCACGCAAACCCGTCGAGCGCCGCTTGCTCGAACACGGCGCTCAGATGATCCAAATTGCCTCCATCGTGCAGGAACGAGTGAGAAAAACTCCAGCCCGCGAGCGCCCAGGCATCGCCATGAACCAAGCCGATCCGCGCGTCGCCGACCCGTGCGACGCAATGCATCGGCAATTCAGCCAGCCGTTGCCGGACTTGACCATCCGACAGCTCAACCTTGCAAGCGGTTTCACGCAGCCTTTGCAGGATTGCGTTCGACCGTTCGACGTCGCCATCGGGCACCGACTCGGGATAAGCGCAACCGCATCCGTTGCCGGTCTCGTCGCCAGCGATTTCTGTTTCAACGTTGCCGCGCAGCGCCGTGTGACGCTCGACCGCGCGATCGATCAACGCGAACTGCTCTGGCGACGCGTCGAACCAGTGAAAGTCGCCGTTGAAAACAATCTGTGCCGACGCTTCCTCGCTTTCAGCCATCCGCTCGACTTCGCTCAGCGCGAACCGATTTCCGTAGAGACCGCCGACCACATAGAGAACGTCAGCCGACAATTCTTCGGGTCGGGCAAAGATCGACGGCGAGTAGCTGTAGGACGAAGGGCACACTCGGCCCGCAACGGCTACGCGCGCGGTGTCCATCGCCTCTACGCGTCGAGCGCACCGCCGCACGACGAACCCTGACCCGCCGTGCAGGCGTAACAGTGATCTGCGATGGCGATCGGGTTATCGGCAAGATCGGTAAGAAGCAGATCCGCCAAATGAACGCGGTTCGCGCGGCGTCCTTTTTCGCGCAGCGGAATCGCGAGCATCTGGTTGAAGTCGCAGTCATACAGAAATCCCTGCCAGTCGACTGAAACCAGCGTGCGACACATCAGGCCATCGAGGTTGTCGTCCCGATGCGCACCGCGCAGCAACGCCATGTAGTCGCGAAACTGACCTTTGCTGACCAGCGTGCTGCCGAAGCGTGCGATCGGCTGGTTGGTGATCGTCAGCAAACGGTTGAAGCGAACCCCGAAATTTTCGGCGAGTAGCCGCTTGTAGTCGGCCTCAAGCTGGACTTGCGGCGGCGGCAACACCGGGCCTTGCGGGTTGTAAACGAGATCGAGGGCGAGCTGCGAGCCGGTTGCGCCGTAGCCGAGCGCATTCAATCGCTGCAATCCGCGAATACTCTTTTCGAATACGCCTGCGCCGCGTTGTTTGTCGACGTTGTCTTGCGAGTAACAAGGAAGCGACGCCACCACATGGGCGCCTTCGGCCGCCAGAAATTCGGCCAACGTTTCCTGACCAGGCTCTTCCAGAATCGTCAGATTGCAGCGATCGATGACCTCGGCACCGAGCTTGCGCGCGGAACTGACCAGCGATCTGAAATGGACATTGAGCTCGGGGGCGCCGCCGGTCAGATCTAGATTGCGGATCGATCGCGCCTTCATCACTTCAAGCACGACATCGATGGTGTTGCGGTCCATCTGCTCGGTTCGATTCGGCCCGGCATTGACATGGCAATGCACGCAGGTCTGGTTGCACGTATAGCCAAGGTTGACCTGCAGGCACGCGATGGCTCGGCGACGGATCGCGGGAAAGTCGGTGGCCCTCAGCAGCGGCAGTGTCGCGTGCATCGGCTCAGTCTCCGAACTTGCGTATCGCAAGACGCATGAACTCGATCTGGCTCTCGAAGCGCGCGCACATCGCGCACACCATCACGTGCAGCCTTAGCCGCCAGAGGTCGCCAGGCGCGATCGCGCGGTCCAGACGCTCCGAAAGGAGCCGATGCGCGCGCGTGCAGGGAATGCGGATCCAGCTGAGGATCAACGCTCCACCTTCCCGGCAAACCAGCTCATTTCAAGACACTCCCGTAGTCGCATGCGTGCGCGGAAAAGCATGACGAAGCAATTGGTCGACGTAATCCCCAATTCCTTACAAATCTCCGAAGTCTCGTATTCGAGCCATTCGCGCATCATGAAAATACGCGCGAGACCCGTGGGCAGCTTGTCCATGCACATTTGCAGCACGTCGAAAAACTGGCCGCGCGATAGCGTCTGCTCGGGATCGCCCCAGTCAAGCGGCATCGTCAGCCGGTGGCCGTCGGCTGCGAACAATTCATCGAACGTCTCGACCTGCGCGGCTTCCATTTGTGCGTCGGTCGACACCTCGCGCCTGATCCGGCGGAACTGATCGAGAATCTTGTGCTTCAGGATGCCGATCACCCACGTCTTGACCTGCGACTGGCCGGCGAACGTGCGCGAGCCCTCGAGCGCGGCAACGAACGTTTCGGACACCACGTCTTCGGCCCACGCTTCGTTGCGCAGTTGCATACGGGCAATCGCCAGCAAAGTGGGCCGCATCGCGGCGAGCGAACCTTCGAGCGTGGTGGGGTCCAATGGCTACTTGTCCCTGCGCAAGCGGCGAATCAGCGACGAGGTATCCCACCGACCGCCGCCCATTGCCTGCACTTCGGCGTAGAACTGATCGACCAGTGCGGCGACCGGCAGCGGCGCGCGGTTTTGGCGCGCTTCATCGAGACACAAGCCTAAGTCCTTGCGCATCCAGTCGACCGCAAAGCCAAAATCGAATTTTCCGTCGACCATTGTGGCGCCGCGATTGTCCATCTGCCAGCTTTGCGCAGCGCCTTTGCCGATGACATCGAGCACGAGCTTCATGTCGAGCCCCACCGCTTGCCCGAACGAGATTCCCTCGGAGAGTCCCTGTGCCAGTCCTGCGATGCACAGCTGATTGACCATCTTGGCCAACTGGCCAGCGCCCGAGTCACCGACCCGCGTGACGGCCTTTGCAAACGCCATGGCCACCGGGCGGGCGCGCTCGAAAGGCGCTTGATCACCGCCGCACATCACCGTCAGCTGGCCGTTGACCGCGCCCGCCTGGCCGCCGGATATCGGTGCATCGATGAAATGCAGTCCGTGCTGGCATGCCTGCACGGTCAACTCGCGCGCGATCTTGGCCGACGCCGTGGTGTTGTCGACTGCGATCGCATCCTTGGCCATACCGCTGAACGCGCCAGCTTCACCCGTCATCACACCGCGCAGGTCGTCGTCGTTGCCGACGCACGAGAACACGATCTGCGCTCCGGCGGCGGCTTCGCGCGGCGTTGGCGCGCTGCTTCCACCGTATTCCTTCACCCATTGCTGCGCTTTGGATTGGGTGCGGTTGTAGACAGTTACGCGGTGGCCGGCGCGCGCCAGGTGTCCGGCCATCGGATATCCCATCACTCCCAGGCCGAGAAACGCAACCGAGTGCGGGGTGACGTGTTCGTAGGTTTTTGTGATCATAGGTTAATTCTAGATTGCGCTGAAAACGGTCCGTTCAAAAACCCGCCGCGAGCCCGTCGCGTCGGGAATCGCTGGCAGCAACATAACCGTCGACTGCGGGATTGCCCAAGCGCCAGGTAAATTGTCCGGATCCGAAATCCATGTACGTATCCTCGGCACGCGTGATGTGGTGGCCGCGCGCGCTGAGCTCGTTCGACACGTTTGGTGAAATACCGTTCTCGATTTCGATGTCGAGGTCGGCCATCACTTTCCAGCGCGGCGCGTCGCACGCCGCTTGTGGCTGCTGCCCGGCCACCAGCATGCGTGCCAGCGTCTGCACATGACCCTGCGGCTGCATGTTGCCGCCCATCACACCGAAACTCATCATCGGCTCGTCACCTTTCATCAGGAAGCCGGGGATGATGGTGTGGAACGGCCGTTTGCCCGGCGCGACGCAATTGGGACTGGCCGCTTCGAACGCAAACCCCGCACCGCGGTTTTGCAACGAAATGCCGTAACCCGGGACCACGACTCCCGAGCCGAAGCCCATGTAGTTCGATTGAATGAATGACACCATCATTCCGCTCGCATCGGCTGCACTGAGGTAGACCGTGCCACCGAGCGGCGGCTTGCCCGCGGCCGCGGCGGCTGCCTGCCGCATATCGATTCGCTTGGCGCGCTTGCCCAGATAGTCGTCGTCAAGCATCTCGGCGGGCGTGACGGTCATGCTGCGCGGATCGGCGACAAACGCATACGTATCGGCAAATGCCAGCTTCATCGCCTCGATCATCACGTGGTGCCAGTCGGCCGAGTCGACGATATAGTCAGCCAAACGCGTGTGTCGCAAGATTCCCAGGCAGCCGAGTGCCGCGATGCCCTGTCCGTTGGGAGGAATCTGATGCACTTCGTGGCCATGAAAGCGTGTGCTGATCGTGCCGACCCAGCCGTGGACGTGCGCGAACTCCCAGTAGCCGGCGAGGTCGGCCGCTGTCATCGCGCCTCCCGCGGTTTGCGCAAAGCGTGCGATCGCCTCGGCAATCTCGCCGCGGTAGAACGCTTCGCCGCGCGTATCGGCAATCAGCTTCAGCGTCCGCGCTGCGCCGGGCAGCGAAAGGTGCTCGCCGATGTGCGGCGCTCTGCCCTTGGGCAAGAAGTGTTCGGCGAAGCCGGGTTGATTGCGTAACAGAGGTGTTGCACGCTGCCACTTGTTTTGCACAAGCGGGCTGACCGCGAATCCGCGCTCGGCGTACTCGATTGCGGGTGCGAGCACGTCGGCGAATGTGCGTTTGCCGAACTTGCCATGCAGCAAGGACCATCCGGCGACGGCGCCCGGCACTGTCACTGAATCCCATCCCCGGTTCGGGACATTTGGCGGCTTGCCGTACTTGCGCTCGAAGTAGTCGAGCGACCAGGCGGCTGGCGCAGTGCCACTCGCGTTAAGCCCATGCAGGCGCCGACTTTCCGGATCCCACACGATTGCGAATGCATCTGAACCGAGGCCGTTGCTGCACGGCTCGGTCATCGTGATGACGGCAGCCGCCGCTATTGCGGCATCAACCGCATTGCCACCGCCCTGCAGCACGCGCAACCCCGCTTGTGCGGCCAGC
Organism: Burkholderiaceae bacterium; assembly: GCA_040003315.1. Lineage (GTDB taxonomy): Bacteria > Pseudomonadota > Gammaproteobacteria > Burkholderiales > Burkholderiaceae_F > JACCZX01. Next base: position 16,619 of record JBDUCU010000011.1, read on the forward strand.
GGCTGTGATGTCGCGACGACATTGCGCGCAAATACCGGCGTGCGCACCGTTGGGTACGGATTGTCCCAGTCGAAACGCATCTATGGAGTGTGGCGTTCGAGCGGAGGGTAGTACTGCGGCGACTCGCGGCGATCGAACATGCCATAGTCGCGCTCGGTTTCGCATAGCCGCACCCGGAACGCACCGGGCATCTCGGTCATTTTCGGCGCCGTTGTCGGTGCAGGCACATCGATCACGGTGGCAAATTCGCCGGGGCGATACAGGCTCTCGTACGACTCGCCGGCACCGAGCGCTTGCCGCGATTCTGCAATGGTCAGGTAGCGCGGCGGCCGAGCCGACGGGTCGTTGTAGGTATTCAGTCGAGGTGGCTGCCACTCGCCCTCGCTCGATTCCGCGTGCAGTACTTGCGCGATTCGCAGCCGGTAGTCGTCGAAGACGCGGGTTCGTCCGAGCGTCTGCGCCTTGTGGTGCTGCGAATCGACTCTCCATTTGACGAGCGCGGCCTCGTCGCGCCAGATCTGCAGCGACAGGATGCGGGCCGGCTCGCGGACGCAGCGAAACCGGTCGATGAAAAGGCACCCGCCCGATGCGTCGAGCGCGGGGCGAAGCTTGGCCGCGATGGCCAAGTATTCGTCGAAGGCTTCGGGCTTTGGCGTCACCTCGAACAGCAATGCAAGTTGCACTTTTTTTCCACCCGCTACTCGGAAGTGATGTTCCGTTCCCTGATCAGCTTCGCCCACTTTGCAGTGTCGGCGGCTACCACTCGCGCGAAATCGGCCGGTGTTCCGCCCGCTGCGTCATAGCCGAGCACACGCAGTCGCTCCAGAAACTCGGGCGACTTCAAGACTGCGTTGATCTCCGAATTCATGCGCTGCGTGATTTCGGGTGCCATTCCCTTTGGCCCAAAGACACCGAACCATGTCACCGATTCAAACCCCGGCACGGTATCGGCGACCGTGGGCAGACCCGGCAATAGCGGCGACCGTGTATTCGATGTGACTGCGAGCGCTCGCAGCTTGCTGTCCTTGATGTGTGGCATTGCCGAGGCGATGTTGTCGAACAGCAGGTGAATCTGGCCGCTGATCATGTCGGGAATGACCAGCGCGGTACCCCGATAGGGAATATGCAGAACGTAGGTGCCCGTCATCGATTTGAACAACTCTCCAGTCAAGTGCACGATCGTGCCATTGCCACTGGAGCCGTAATTGAACTTGGCTGGGTTTGCTCTGAGCAATGCAATGAGCTCTGCGACGTTGTTCGCCTTGACGTTGGGTGCAATCACCAGCACGTTGACGGAGTTGGCGACGTGTGCAACTGGAGTGAAATCGGTTTGCGCGTTATAGGGAATCTTCGAATTGAGGCTTGGGCCGATCGAATGCGTCGAGCTGGTCGCCATCTGAATCGTGTATCCATCGGGCGCGCTCTTGGCAACGAGGTCACTGCCGAGGCTGCCGCCGGCGCCGGGCCTGTTATCGACGATCACCTGTTGTTTCAACCGTTCCGACAACTGCCGCGCGAGCTCGCGCGACAGGATGTCGGTTGCACCGGCAGGCGGAAATGGAACAATTAGGCGAACCGGTTTGGATGGATATGTTTGCCCGAGTGCCGTCAGCGGTAGGATCAATGCAACCGCTGCGAAGATACGATTGAGATTCATCAGAAGGTATGCTGGGATCGAATGATTTATTTAACGCGGTCTGCGGGTGCGGCAAGGCAAGGCACCAGCATGCAATCGTACTCGGGCGCGGCAGCCCGCGTAATGCGGCGCACGCCGTCGTTTAAGCGCAGTGGGGAAGCTGGATCAGCGTAAAGCTTAAAGTAACCCGGCTCAAACACGTGAGGCCACAGCGTGCATTTTCAAAAATTGATTCGTGACCTGCCGCCTTTCGACGGCGCGTTTACAGCATTCAAGCTGGAAGCAAGGCAGTGCGATGTGTTGTTTGCATCGTATCCCGCCGGCACTGTGATTCCGGCGCACTCGCACGAGACGGAAAATGTCGGCGTCATCACGCAGGGGGAGCTGATTTTGATTGTCGATGGCGGTGAGCGGCGCTATCGCGCGGGCGACTGGTATCACGTGGCCGCCGCCGCGGTGCACGCAGCGCGGTTTGAAGTCGAGACATCCGAAGTCGAGTTCTGGTTTCGGCGATCGAGCTCGGAGAAGCTCCGATGATTCCCGCGCGCGAAGCGTTGCATCGCCTGCAACAGGGCAATCTGCGATTTGTCGCCAACGAGCGGAGCGGCGCGACACCGACCGATCACGCGCGGCGTGACGAGCTTGTGACCGGGCAGGAGCCGTTTGCGGTGATCCTCGGTTGCTCGGACTCGCGTGTGCCCGTCGAGATCGTTTTCGATCAGGGATTGGGTGAATTGTTCGTGATCCGCGTGGCCGGCAACATCGTCGCTCCCTCGCAGGTCGGCAGCGTCGAGTTCGCCGCCGAGCGCTTCGGCACTCGGTTGATTGTGGTGCTCGGCCATTCGCGGTGCGGCGCAATTCTGGCTACGCTGGAAGAGCTGCGGCGGCCCACCGAGATTCGGTCGCGCAACCTGCGCTCTATTGTCGACCGGATTCGCCCGTCGGTCGAAGCGTTACTCGCCACCGAACTTCGGCCCGGAGCGCAGGATCTGGTGCAGCAGGCCGTTCGCGCGAACATTCGCGCCTCGGCCAACCACCTGCGGCACGGATCGCAAATGATCGAAGAACTGATCCAGAGCAACGAGCTGGTCGTTGTCGGCGCCGAATATTCGCTCGAAAGCGGCGTGGTCGATTTTTTCGACGGTGTGCCAACGAACCCCTGAAGCGCCGCCTTCTAAACGTCTTCCTGGAAAGCCTCTTCGCGGGTCTTCTTGATGTTCGGCAACGCCACGATCACGATCAGCGCAGCGGCAGCCAGCAGCAGCCCCAGCGACAATGGCCGCGTAAAGAACACCGTGGGATCACCGCGCGACAGCAACATCGCGCGCCTCAGGTTCTCTTCCATCATCGGCCCCAGAATGAAGCCGAGGATCAGCGGGGCAGGTTCGCACCGCAGCTTGTAGAAAACGTAACCGAGCAGTCCGAATGCCGCGGTGATGGTGACGTCGAACGAGTTGTTGTTGATCGTATAAACGCCTATCACGCAGAAGACCAGGATCGCGGGGTACAGCATTCGGTATGGGACTTTCAGCAACTGCACCCAGATGCCGATCAGCGGCAGGTTCAAGATAACCAGCATCAAGTTGCCGATCCACATCGAGGCGATCAAACCCCAGAACAGCGCGGGGTTGCTCGTCATCACTTGCGGGCCGGGTTGGATGTTGTGGATCGTCATCGCACCGACCATCAGGGCCATCACCGCGTTGGGCGGAATGCCGAGCGTCAGCATCGGGATGAACGAAGTCTGCGCGCCCGCGTTGTTGGCAGACTCTGGCGCCGCAACGCCGCGGATGTTGCCCTGGCCGAACGGGATCTTCGGGTTGCGGGTGATCTTCTTTTCCAGCGTGTACGAAGCGAACGATGCAAGCAGCGCCCCGCCACCGGGCAACACACCGAGCACCGAACCGAGCCCGGTGCCGCGCAGGATTGCGGGAAATGAATACCAGAATTCCTCTTTTGACGGCCACAACCTGCCCACGTTGCTGGTGAAAACTGCCTGCTTTTCCTTGTGGTCGAGATTGACGATGATCTCGGCAAACCCAAATACGCCCATCGCCACGCCGACGAATCCAATGCCGTCGGCAAGCTCGGGTATGTCGAAGCTGTAACGTGCGACCCCGGAGTTCACGTCGGTGCCGACCAGCCCGAGCAGCAGCCCGAGCAAGATCATCGCAATCGCCTTGATCAGCGAACCCGATGCCAGCACGACCGCGCCGATCAGGCCGAGCACCATCAACGAGAAGTACTCAGCCGGCCCGAACTTAAACGCCAGCTCCACCATCGGCAACGCCAATCCGGCCACGACCAGTGTGGACACGCAGCCGGCGAAAAACGAACCGAGTGCGGAAATGGCCAGCGCCGCCCCCGCCCGCCCGCGTCGCGCCATCTGATAGCCGTCGATGCAAGTGACGACGGATGAAGACTCGCCGGGAATATTGACGAGAATCGCAGTGGTGGATCCTCCGTATTGCGCGCCATAATAAATTCCCGCGAGCATGATCAGGGCTGGGGTGGGAGGCAGCGCATACGTGACCGGCAGCAACATCGCCAAAGTGGCGACGGGGCCAATACCCGGCAGCACGCCGATCAGTGTCCCAATCAGCACGCCGATGAAGCAGTAGAACAGGTTCTGCAACGTCAGCGCGGTGCTGAATCCAAGCAAGAGGTTGTTGACCAGTTCCATGTGGACTCCTGCTGGCTATTGGCCGATGAACCACGGCCAGAGCGGAATAGTCATCTGTAGCCCGTAGATAAACACCGCGATCACCATGATTGTCAGCAGGACGGTGACTATCAGCACTTCGCGCAGCTTGAATTCATTGCTGGCCAGGCTTGAGATGACGATCAGCGCGAACAGCGCAACGACCACTCCCGCTGGGCGCAGCAGCAAGCCAAAGGCCACAACTGCGCCGAGGACGTACCCGAGGCCTTTAAAATTGAACGGCTCGATTTTGCCGTCGGCGGTCTCGACCGCCAAGCCCTGTATCGCGATGAATACACCAAGAAGCAGCAGTAAGCCGCCGAGTACTGAAGGAAAATATGCGGGGCCCATGCGCGCCGCGCTGCCCATGTCGTACTGCTGTGCGAAGCCTATAAAAAAAAGGCCGAACGCGATAAACATCAAGCCCGACCAGAAATTCTTTTGATCACGGATTTTCAAGGCTCTCTCCTCCGCATTGCACCGCCGGGCGATTCTAGCCAGAAGGTCGAAGTCGACTGCTCAAATTGTTGCGCCAGTGTGGTTGTTGCCATGCAGCACCGGTCAGAACAGGACGACCTGGCGGACGGCTTTGCCCTCGTGCAATAAATCGAAGCCACGATTGATGTCGTCGAGAGCAAGCGTGCCGGTGAGCAGGCGGTCGACCGGCAGACGTCCTCCGCGAAACAGGTCAACGTAGCGGGGAATGTCTCTTAGCGGAACGCAGGTGCCGACATAGCTCCCCTTGATGGTGCGCTCCTCGGCAACCAGATTGACGATCGGCATCGACCAGGTTGCATCGGGAGGCGGCAGTCCAGCAGTGACCGTGATGCCGCCACGATGCGTGATCCGGTACGCCAACTCGAATGCGCGCGTCGAGCCGGCCATTTCGATTGCGGTTTCGACGCCGCCCCCACTCACCGTGCGGACCGCTTCGATCACGTCGGCACGCGCTGCATTGAAGGTGTGCGTGGCTCCGAGTGTTTCGGACAAGGCAAGTTTGTCTGCCGACAGGTCGATGGCGATCACTTGGCGCGCACCCGAGGCCGCGGCACCGAGCACGGACGCCAGCCCGACACCGCCCAAGCCCACCACCGCAACCGATGATCCGGCTCGAACCTGCGCCGTATTGACCACGGCGCCGACGCCGGTCAGCACCGCGCAGCCGAACAAAGCCGCGTGCTGCATGGGCAATTCGCGGTCGATCTTGATCGCCGAGCGGCGCGATACGACGGCGTGCGTCGCAAACGCCGAACACCCCAGGTGATGATTGATCGTCTGCACACCGCGCGTAATGCGGCGCGAGCCGCCGAGCAGGGTGCCCGTGCCATTGGCCGCTGCACCAGGTTCGCACAGCGCCGGCCGCCCCTCAGCGCATGGGTGGCAATGGCCGCAGCTCGGGACAAACACCAGCACGACGTGGTCGCCGATCGCCATGTCGGTGACGCCTTCACCCAATTGCTCGACGATGCCTGCGGCCTCGTGCCCGAGCGCCATCGGCATTGGGCGCGGGCGATCACCGTTGATCACCGACAGATCCGAATGGCAGAGCCCGGCCGCCTTGATTCGAACCAGAATTTCACCGGGGCCGGGAGGTGCCAGATCGAGCTCGTCGATCCGCAACGGACGAGAAGTCGCGTACGGGCGTGCTGCGCCCATCGTTTCCAGAACCGCGGCCCGGATTTTCATCGACTCAGCCTGAAGAAATCCTGCGCATGATTGCCTGCGTGATGTCCCGCGTGGTCGCCGTGCCGCCCAGATCGCGCGTGTGCACACGATCCTCGCGCAAGGTGCGGTCGATGGCCGCGCGCAGCGTGATGGCGACGTCGGCACGTCCGACATGGTCCAGCATCAATGCTGCCGCCAGCAGCAGCGCTAGCGGATTGGCGATTCCCTTGCCGGCAATATCGGGTGCCGAGCCGTGCACAGCTTCGAAAATTGCGGCGTCGACTCCGATGTTGGCGCCTGGCGCCATGCCCAACCCTCCAACCAGTCCGGCAATCTCATCCGACAAGATATCGCCGAACAGGTTGGTCGTCACGATCACGTCGAACTGCCATGGCTTGAGCACCAGCTGCATCGCGCACGCATCGACGATGCGATCGTCGACGGCAATCGTGCCTTCATATTTCTTTGCGATGTCGAGCGCGGTTTCCAGAAAAATTCCGGTCAGTGCCTTCAGCACATTCGCCTTGTGCACGATCGTGACTTTTTTGCGACCGTGCTTGACCGCGTAGTCGAACGCAAACTCCGCAATGCGGCGCGACCCGGCGCGTGTGTTGACGCCCGATGAGATGGCCACCGCATGCGGATCGCCGTCGATCGGGATGTAATGCTCGAAGCCGACGTAAAGGCCTTCGAGGTTTTCGCGTACCAGCACGATGTCGATGTCGTCATAGCGCCCGCCTGGTATCAACGTGCGTGCCGGGCGCAAGTTTGCGTACAGCTTGAATTCTTCGCGCAGCCGCACGTTCACCGAACGAAAACCGCCACCTATGGGTGTCGCCAGCGGCCCTTTCAGTGCAAGGCGTGTTCGGCGAATGCTGTCGAGCAATGCAGGCGGCAGCGGATCGCCGTGTTTCGCCACGGCCGCCATGCCGCCTTGCTGCACGTCCCATTCGAATGGCGCGCCGACCGCTTCCAGAATTTCGACCACCGCAGCAGTGATCTCGGGGCCGATGCCATCACCGGGGACGAGAGTTGCGGGAATCGATTGCAAAGTGGACTCCATATTGCGAATAACGTGCGCTACGCTTCAAGGCCGCGAGACACTGCGAGTTGATCAGACACGAATACGGTTATGCATTGCCATTGCGATGTTCAAGCAGCAGATTCGCTTTTGTACCGGCCATAATGGCACACGCATCGCGTACGCGACGTCGGGCTGGCGCCCGCCGCTGATCAAGGGGGCGGACATCGGACTGGTCCGCGGCGATATCCTCGGCTTGCACGCGTGGAGCGCAGCGGGCGTTGGCTTGATCACGGCGCGCAAGGCATAGATCGACCATACCGATCCGCTGCCCGCCTCGTATGTGATCGATGTCGGAATTTCCTAAGCTTTTACTTAACCACGAAAGAGGAACTTGATGAAACGCACCCTGATGTTCGCCGCGCTAGCGGTCGCCACTTTCGCAGCGCACGCCCAACCCACTCAGATGTCCAATGGGGTTATGGTTGGCAAGGAGGGCAAGACGCTTTACATATTCGACAAGGATGCTGGCGGCAAGAGCACCTGCAACGGCGGATGCGCCGCCGCCTGGCCGCCGTTCGTTGTGGCCGATCCCTCCAAAGCAGGCGGCGACTTCTCGATCGTCAAGCGTGATGACGGCGCATCGCAATGGGCCTTTCGGGGCAAGCCGTTGTACTTCTATGCGGGCGATACAAAAGCAGGCGATACCAACGGCGACAAGCAAGGCGGCGTGTGGCACGCAGTCCGCAAGTAAGGATTAGTCATCGGCGGCTTATATTGGTTCACCTGCAGTGCGCGGCAGGCGCCTAGTCAACGCGCGCGCCGGAGAATTTGACGACCTTCTCGTATTTCGCGAGCTCACTTCGCAGCAACTCTGCAAATTGCGCGGGTGTTCCAGGCGCGGGGTCGGCCCCCATCCGCGCCAGCCGCTCGCGCATTTCCGGTGAACGTAATGCCGTAGTAAAGGCGGTGTTCAGCTGAGTGATGATCGGCTGGGGAGTTCCAGCGGGAGCCAACAATCCAAACCATGTCGAGACGTCGAATCCCGCAAGCCCGGCTTCGGCCATCGTCGGCACGTCGGGTAATTGGCTCGCGCGCTGCGCGGTCGTTACTGCTAAAGCGCGCAGTTTGCCCGCTTTGATTTGCGCGGTCGCCGACGCCAGATTGTCGAACATGAAATCAGTCTGGCCGCTGAGCAAACTGAGTTGCGCGGGCGCTGCGCCGGAATATGGAATGTGAACGACCGAAATTCTTGCCTGCGACTTCAGGAGCTCGCCGGCCATGTGCCCGGCGCTGCCGTTGCCGCCGGATGCGTAGTTGAGCCGGGCCGGATTCTTGCGTGAGTACTCGATCAAATCGCGCGCGCTGCGAATATTCAGTTGATCAGCGCGCTCGGGCGTCATCACCAGCACGTTGGGCACGTGCGCGATCAGCGTGATCGGTGCGAAATCCTTTTGCGGGTCGTACGGCAGCTTTGAAAATAGCCAGGGGTTGACGGCATGGGTCGCCACCGCACCGATCACCAGCGAATAACCGTCGGGCGCAGACTTCGCGACCTGGTCGACGCCGAGAGCGCCACCCGCGCCGGGACGGTTTTCAACCACGATGACGCCGAGCGTGTCCCTGACACGGTCGGCCAGCGCGCGCGCTGCACTATCGAGGGGGCCACCGGGTGGGTAGGGCACGACAAGACGGATCGGCTTCGACGGATAGGCGGCTTGCGCCAGGACCGCCGAAGTCCAGGCCAATGCAACGGCCGCCAGAGCGTATAGCGCGTGTCGTCGGTTCACTCTGCCTCGCAATCGGATGAAGAAGACTCGTTAGTATCGCTCATCGAATTGCGCGTTCGCCATGCTTCCAACGCTTGCGTCCCCTCGTTTGGTGATCGAACATCTGACTCCGAGTCACGCGGCGCAGCTGGCAGAATTCTTTCGCCGCAACGAACGGCACCTTGCGCCGTGGGACCCGCCACGGCCGGACGGTATCGACGGCGTCGATTTCTGGAAGGCCGAATGCGGCCGTGCCGTTGACGAGTTCAATGGTGGCGTGGTTGCTCGATGGGTGATATTTCGGCGTGAAGACCGTGCGCAGGCAATTGGCCGCATCAATTACACGCAGATTGCCCGCGGACCTTTCCAGTCGTGCGTGCTCGGATATGCGCTGGATGCTGCTTTCGAGGGGCAGGGCCTAATGCGCGAGGGGTTGGGCGCAACGATTGCGCATGCTTTCAGGGCGATGCGGCTGCATCGGATTCAAGCCAGTTACCGACCGGACAACGTACGCAGCGGTCGGTTGCTGGAAAAGCTTGGGTTTAAACGGGAAGGTCTTGCCAGCCAGTATCTCTTTATCGACGGTGCGTGGCGCGACCACGTGCTGACCGCGCTGACCAACCCAGACTTCGACGACGAAATATTCGGGGCGCGGCCCACGGCGCGCGGTTAGCTGTGCGTCGTGTTGCCTAAACTATTCCGATGCTTGCGAAGCTTGCGCCCCAGACACTGCGCACCGTGATGAATCTGTGGCTTCCGTTCATCGGAGCCGGCATTCGCGTGCGCCACATGGCCCCTGATTTTCGCAGCGTCACGGTTGATATGAAGCTACGCTGGTTCAATCGTAACTATGTCGGCACCCACTTCGGCGGCTCGTTGTATGCGATGACCGACCCGTTCCTGATGGTGATGTTGCTGCATGCGCTGGGCAGCGAGTATCGCGTCTGGGACAAATCCGGTTCGATCGAATACGTGGCACCGGGTCGCGGCCGTGTCTGGGCGCGCTTTGATCTGCTCGAGGCCGATCTGGAGCAAATTCGGCGCATGACCGAGGCCGGCGACAAACATCTGCATTTGTTCAGTGTCGATGTGAAGGACGACGAAGGCATGGTGGTCGCCCGCGTGGAAAAGGTGATCTATGTCAGGCGCAGGCGCAATGCCGTTTCGAATGGCGACGCTGCATGACGGCATCAGTGCCATGGCCCTATCCGAGAGTGCTGGCTCATCGAGGCGGCGGCCGGCTTGCCCCTGAAAACACTATCGCTGCGATTCGAGTCGGTCTCGACCACGGCTACCGCGCGATCGAGGTTGATGCGATGCTCGCCGCGGACGATGCGCCTGTATTGATGCACGACCCGACGTTGAAGCGCACCGGATCCGTAACCGCTGCCGTCAGCAAATCGACCGCGGCCGAGCTCTCAGCGATCGACGTCGGCGCCTGGCATTCGCCGCGCTTCGCAGGCGAGACGGTGCCGACGCTCGCCGACGCGCTTAAGTTCTGCCGCGACAACGGGGTCTGGCTGAACATTGAAATCAAGCCGGCCGCCGGCTTCGAGCGCGCCACCGGTCGGTCGGTCGCACGCGTGACGGCAGAGGTCTATGCAGATCGCATCCGGCCGGGAGGGGACCGCGCCGATCGCGTTGATCCCCAGGTCCCGCTGCTGTCGTCATTTTCAACGGTTGCCCTGGCGGCGGCGCGCGAGACAGCACCCGATCTGCCGCGCGGATGGCTGGTGCAGCGCGCACCCGTTGACTGGCGCGACGCTATGAAGCAGCTTGGATGCGCGGCGCTGCACGTGAACCATCGGTATTTGACTGCAAATGTCACGCGCAGGATCAAGGCAGAGGGCGCCTGGCTCTTTTGCTACACGGTGAACTCTGCAAGTCGCGCGCAGGCAATCTGCCGCTGGGGTGTCGATGCATTTTGCACCGATGCGATTGATCAGATTGCGGCTGACATGGCGCTGCCGACCGCGTAGCTTTACGAGGGTGGCTGGGTGTCGGCGAACGACTGCCGCGCCGCCAGCTTTTCGTAATGGCGCGCGAGATTTGGATGCGCAGAGCGCCAGGCGATGTGCTTGAAGCGAAAATCCAGATAAGCCAGAGTGCAACCGACCGCAATGTCGGCCAGCGAGTATGAGTGCCCGTTGCACCACGGCTTTTCAGCCAGACCCTGGCCCATCGACGCGACGCCGGCATGCACCTTGTTCATTTGTCGATCGATCCACTTCGGACTCTGCTGTTCGGCCGGTCGCTGCGTCTGCTCGAGACGCATCAGGATCGCCGCGTCGCAGACTCCGTCGGCGAGCGCCTCCCAGGTCCGCACTTCGGCGCGCTCACGCCCATTCGGCGGAATCAGTTTCGCGACGGGTGTCAGCGTGTCCAGGTATTCGACGATCACGCGCGAGTCGAACAAGGCACCGCCGTCCTCCATGATCAAGCAAGGGACTTTTCCGAGCGGATTGGCGTGATGGATCACCGTGTCGGGGGACCATACGTCTTCCACCTCCAGCTGATATTCGAGGCGCTTTTCCGCCATGACGATGCGCACCTTGCGCACATACGGGCTGGCGAGAGAACCGATCAAGCGAATGTTCTTGGACACGTCGGCACTATAAAAGAATGGAAAATCAGTATATCGACGGCGCGCCGGTCAGCAATAGAAATGCAATAGCGACTCACCGGATCGCAGAGCAACGATGCGCCTTTGCTACACTGCACACCCTTGGAAAGTTCTACAAACCCGCTGCTTTCCACCGAAGCCGGCTTCGACCTCGCAAACGATTCTGCACGCAAGGTGCCTGTCGAACTCGTTTCGCTTACCGCAATCTCGCCGCTTGACGGCCGCTATGGCCGGCTAACCGCAGAGTTGCGGGAAATTTTTTCCGAGTTCGGATTCATGCGCGAGCGACTGCGCGTTGAAGTTGCGTGGCTCGCTGCGCTTTCATCTGCGGGGCTATCGGAGCTGCCGCCGCTGAGTGATGCTGTCAAGCGCGACTTGCAGCAACGGGTCGCCGACTTCAGCATCGAAGACTGCACGGAGATCAAGGCGATCGAGGCCGAGACCAGCCACGACGTCAAAGCCGTCGAATACTTCATCCGGCGGCGTCTCGGCCCAGCGCTGGGCGCAGCGGCCGAGTTCATCCACTTTGCCTGCACTTCGGAGGACATCAACAACGTCGCCCACGCGTTGATGCTGGAACGCGGGCGCGTCATGCTGTTGCGGCGCCTGCGTGCAGTACACGGCGAGGTGCGAGACAACGCCCATCGCCATGCGGACACGCCGATGCTATCGCGCACGCACGGTCAACCGGCGAGCCCGACCACCGTGGGGAAGGAATTTGCCAACTTCTCGATGCGGCTCGCTGCCGCGATCGACGGTATCGAGCGTGTGACGCTGCTTGCGAAGATGAACGGAGCAGTAGGCAACTACAACGCGCACGTTGCGGCGTATCCGGATCTCGACTGGGAATCGCTTGCGCGCGATGTGGTTGAAAGACTGGGGCTCAGCTTCAACACGCACACGATCCAGATCGAACCGCATGATTCGATGGCAGAGCTATTCGATGCGGTCGCGCGTGGCAATACGGTGCTGCTCGATCTTGACCGGGACCTATGGGGCTACATCTCGCTGGGTTATTTCAGGCAGAAGACAAGCGCGGGTGAAATCGGATCGTCGACGATGCCGCACAAGGTCAACCCGATCGATTTTGAAAACTCAGAAGGCAATCTCGGGTTGGCCAATGCCGTGCTGCGGCACTTTTCAGAAAAACTTCCGATCTCGCGCTGGCAGCGCGACCTGAGCGATTCAACCGTGCTTCGAAATTTGGGTGTCGGCTTCGGCTACACATTGGTCGGTTACGAGTCGTGTCTGCGAGGCCTGCGCAAGCTCGAGATCAACGAGACGGCGATTCAGGCGGATGTGGACGCAGCGTGGGAAGTGCTTGCGGAGCCGGTGCAGACGGTGATGCGGCGCTATGGCGTGGCAGACTCGTACGAGCAGTTGAAGGCCCTGACGCGCGGCAGGGGTATTACGCGCGAAGCGATGCAGCAGTTTGTACGGGGCCTTTCGATTCCGGCTGCCGCGCGTGATGCGCTGCTTGCGCTCACGCCGGCCACCTACGTGGGCAAAGCTGCCGAACTTGCGCGCCGCGCGTAACTGCAAGCCTCCGGTCATGGTTTTTTGCTCTGTACCGGAGACAATTATGTTTGGGAGTGGTCAATGAAGCTGAGTTCGAAGTGGAAATCGATACGCGCGCTGGCACTGTCTAGCGCTGCCGGAGCCGTTGCGGCGGTGTCGATTGCCCTGCCGGCTGCCGCCCAGTTTTCGAAGCCGGAAACCGCCGTCAAGTATCGGCAATCCGTCTTCACCGTAATGAACAACCACATGGGCCGCATCAATGCGCAGCTGAAAGCAGCGTCGCCGAATATCCAAGTGATTCAGAACAGCGCCGGTGTGGTGGAGACGATGTCAAAACTGCCCTGGGATGCGTTTGCACCGAACACAGAATTCGTTTCCGACACGCGCGCCCTGCCTGCAGTATTCAAAAACGAGGCGAAGATCAAGGAGCTCTCCGACAAGATGCAGCAGGAAGCCGTCAAGCTGAATACGATTGCGAAGTCCGGAGATGTCAATGCCGTGCGCACGCAGTTCGGAGCCCTGGCAACAACGTGCGACAACTGCCACGACGACTTTAGGGCCAAGTAGGCGAACGGTCGCCACACGGCTGCGTGAGCGATCCCGGTTTTAACTGCATGCAATCGATCATCTCCATCTCCGACGTCTCGAAGACTTACGCGTCGGGTCTGCAGGCGTTGAAACCGACCAGCCTGCGGATCAGCCAGGGCGAAATCTTTGCGCTGCTGGGCCCGAACGGTGCGGGCAAGACCACGCTGATCAGCATCGTCTGCGGAATCGTGACTGCGACGACGGGTACGGTGACCGTCGACGGCGACGACATCGTTCGCAATTATCGCAGTGCGCGGTCGAAAATTGGCCTGGTGCCGCAGGAGCTCACGACAGACGCCTTTGAAACCGTGCGGGCAACGGTCACCTTCAGTCGGGGGCTCTTCGGCCGCCCACCCGATGCGGCGCATATTGAAAAGGTGCTGCGCGATCTGTCGTTATGGGAAAAGCGCAACGACCAGATCATCACGCTGTCGGGTGGCATGAAGCGGCGTTTGATGATTGCAAAGGCGTTGTCGCACGAACCGACCATCCTGTTTCTTGACGAGCCGACTGCAGGAGTCGATGTCGAGCTGCGCCGCGATATGTGGGCATTGGTGCGTGGTTTGCGCGATCGCGGCGTCACGGTCATCCTGACGACCCACTACATCGACGAAGCGGAGGAAATGGCCGATCGAATCGGTGTGCTCAGCAAGGGCGAACTGATTGTCGTCGAAGAGAAAACCGAGCTGATGAAAAAACTCGGCAAGAAACGGCTGACGGTCATTCTGCAGGAGCCGATGATGACTATTCCCGCGGCGCTGTCGGACTGGAAGCTGGTGTTGAGCCCTGACCGCCACGAGCTGGAGTACACCTTCGATACGCATCAGGAAAACACGGGCGTTCCGTCTTTGCTGCGGGCAATGGGCGAGCTGGGCATCGGTTTCAAGGATCTGAATACGCAGCAAAGTTCTCTGGAAGATATCTTTGTCAGCCTGGTCAGCGAGCGAAATTAGAACGATGAGCGCAACCGCCTTCAATCGATACGGTGTCTGGGCGATCTACAGGTTCGAAATGGCGCGTGCGGGACGCACCATGTGGCAAAGCATTGTGGCGCCGGTCATTACCACTTCGCTGTACTTCGTCGTCTTCGGTGCGGCGATCGGCTCCCGCATCGCCCAAGTCGACGGCGTGACCTATGGCGCGTTTATCGTTCCGGGACTGGTGATGCTAGCGTTGTTTACTCAGAGTATTGCCAACGCATCTTTTGGGATCTACTTTCCGAGGTTCACTGGAACGATCTACGAGTTGTTGTCGGCGCCGGTGTCTTACCTGGAAATTGTGCTCGCGTATGTTGGCGCGGCGGCTACCAAGTCGATCATTCTGGGCGTGATCATTCTGGCGACCGCGTCGCTGTTTGTCCCGATCCGGATTCTCCATCCGCTATGGATGGTCTGCTTTCTGGTGCTGACGGTGACGACCTTCAGTCTGTTCGGCTTCATCATCGGTATCTGGGCCAAGGGATTCGAGCAACTGCAGTTCGTGCCGATGCTGGTCGTGACGCCGTTGACGTTCCTGGGCGGAGCGTTTTACTCGATCGACATGCTGCCGCCCGCGTGGCGCACGTTGACGCTTTTCAATCCGGTCGTCTACCTGATCAGCGGTTTTCGTTGGAGCTTTTATGGCGCGGCTGATGTCAGTGTCGAGCTCAGCCTCGCGATGACGCTCGGCTTTTTCCTGATCTGTCTGGCGATCGTCGGCTTGATCTTCAAGACCGGCTACCGGCTAAAGAACTGACTCTACAACGGTGAGACCAAGGAGGAGTGATGAGCTACGTTGACGGCTTTGTAGTTCCAGTGCCGCTAAAAAAACTCGCGGTGTACCGGCGGATGGCGCAAAGGGCCGGGAAAATATGGCGCGAACACGGCGCGCTCGATTACAGAGAGTGCATCGCCGACGACGTGAAGCCAGGCAAGGTAACGTCGTTTCCTCAGAGCGTGAAGCTCAAGCCGGGCGAGACCGTCGTGTTCGCGTGGATCGTCTACAAGTCGCGCGCGCATCGTGACAAGGTCAATGCCAAGGTCATGAAGGATTCACGACTTGCCGACATGATGGATCCGAAGTCGATGCCGTTTGACGGCAAGCGAATGTTCTGGGGCGGGTTCAAGCCTTTCGTCGAAGCCTGACCCGCGGCGCGTCTACAGTTCGACAACCTGCCGGGAATTTTTGGGCAAGGCATGTCGATTCGGGCTCCCCTGGTTCGTCGTGTAGGTATGAGCCCCGATTTTGGCCTGTTGTACCGCCCGAACCGAGCTCCCACCCTAACCACTGGAGAGTAAACAATGCGATTCATGGTCATCGTCAAAGCCAACCACGACTCCGAAGCCGGTGTAATGCCGGACAAGAAAATGCTGACCGATATGGGCAAGTTCAACGAAAAGCTGGTCAAAGCCGGCGTCATGCTCGCGGGCGAGGGGCTTCATCCAACATCCAGGGGTAAGCGTGTCAGGTTTTCCGGAGCTCAGCGCACCGTGATCGATGGACCTTTTGCCGAGACGAAGGAGCTGATCGCCGGTTTTTGGCTCTGGCAGGTGCGTTCGATGGACGAAGCTCTGGAATGGATCAAGCGCGCCCCCTTTGACGGCGGCGCCGAAATCGAGCTTCGGCAAATATTTGAAGCCGATGATTTTGGGTGCGAGTTCACACCGGAGCTTCGCGCACAAGAGGAGCGCCTGCGCGAGCAGGCTGAGAAGAATCTCGCAAAGCACCCATAGCCGCGCACTTATTTTCTGTTGAGGAGGAGTGATGCAGATCCAACCGTATTTGTTTTTCAACGGTCGCTGTGAAGAAGCGGTCGAGTTCTACCGGAAGGCACTTGGCGCCAAGGTCGAAATGATGATGCGCTACAAGGACAGTCCCGAGCCTCCGCCGCCCGGCATGGTGCCGTCGGGATGGGAGAACAAGGTGATGCATTCGAGCCTGCGCGTTGGCGACGCCGTACTGATGGCTTCGGACGGAAGCTCGGAGGGCAAGCCGGGTTTTCAGGGGTTTTCTCTGTCGATCGCGGTGCCGGACGCTGCCGCAGCCACTCGTTTGTTCAATGCATTGGCCGATGGCGGACAGGTCCAGATGCCGCTCGGCAAAACATTTTGGGCTCCGCTGTTTGGAATGGTGGCGGACCGATTCGGTGTGGGGTGGATGGTCAGCGCCGAACACTGAGCATGAACCTTTTCATTGCGGCCGCGTTACCTGGATCCCATTCGAGAACGATGAAATACCTTTGCCTTGTCTACAGTGAAGAGAAAAAGCTCGACGACGTGCGCGATAGCGAATGCGTGGCGCACGACGCGAAGCTGCGCCAGAGTGGGCATTGCGTTGCGTCCGAGGCTCTGCAGCCGGCCCGCACCGCGACCACGGTGCGGGTGCGCAACGGCAAGGTGTCGATCGTCGATGGACCGTTCGCCGAAACCAAGGAGGTGCTGGCGGGGTTTTATCTGATCGAAGCAAGCGATCTCGAAGAAGCGATTGAGCTCGCAGCAAGGATCCCGCCGGCGCGGGTTGGCAGTATCGAGGTCAGGCCAGTACGCCCGATCCGCGAGACCGCACGGGCTGACGCGGACGCACACCACGCGCAACGGCGTTAGCTTTACGGCCGCGTGACTACTGATACGCATCGTACGATCGATGCCGTCTGGCGGATCGAGTCGGCCAAGATCATCGCGAGCGTTGCGCGCATGGTGCGCGACGTCGGCCTTGCCGAAGAGCTGGCGCAGGACGCACTGGTCGCCGCTCTCGAGCGGTGGCCTGAATCCGGCGTGCCCGACAATCCGGCGGCCTGGCTGATGACGACCGCACGCCATCGCGCAATCGACCGATTGCGCCAGCGCAAGCTGCATGAGCGCAACGAAGATCAGCTCGCCTACGAGGTCGAGCAGCTGTTGGCGGTGGCCGCTCCCAGTCTCGAGTCCGCGGTCGAAGCTGCGCTGGACGATCAAATCGGCGACGACTTGCTGCGGCTCGTCTTTACCGCTTGCCATCCGGTGTTGTCATCGGAAGGCAGAGTGGCACTGACCCTGCGCCTGCTGGGTGGCCTGACAACAGACGAGATCGCGCGCGCGTTCCTGGTTACCGAGCCGACGATCGCGCAGCGGATCGTGCGTGCGAAGCGAACACTGGCGGCGGCGCGCGTCCCGTTTGAAGTTCCGCGCGACGATGAACTCGAAGCGCGCCTGTCGTCGGTACTTGAAGTGATCTATCTGGTCTTCAATGAAGGTTATTCGGCCACTGCCGGCACCGATTGGATGCGGCCTCAGCTTGCCGAGGAAGCATTGCGTCTCGGCCGGGTCGTGGCCGAGTTGATGCCGCACGAAACCGAAGTACACGGTCTGGTCGCGTTGATGGAAATTCAGACCTCGCGCATCAACGCGCGCATCGGACCGGGTGGAGAGCCTGTGCTGCTGCTCGATCAGAATCGAGCGCTGTGGGATCAGCTGTTGATCCGTCGCGGACTTGCCGCGCTGGCACGGGCCGAAGCGATCAGCCCAGCGCATGATGGGCTCGGTCCGTATGCCTTGCAGGCCGCGATCGCCGCGTATCACGCACGCGCACGGACCGCTGAGGACACCGATTGGGGCGGCATTGCGGCGCTGTACTACGCGCTCGCGCAGATTGCGCCGTCGCCGGTTGTTGAGTTAAATCGGGCGGTTGCCGTCTCGATGGCATTCGGGCCCGCAGCCGGGCTCGAACTCGTTGATACGCTCACGTCTCACCCGCAGCTGCAGAGCTACCACCTGCTGCCGAGCGTGCGCGGCGATCTTCTCGCCAAGCTCAACCGCTTCGACGAAGCCCGGTTGGAGTTCACGCGCGCCGCCTCGCTGACACGCAATGCGCGCGAGCGCACGCTGCTGCTCGAGCTTGCGCAACGGTGCGAACTCAGCTAATCAGACGGTCGAGAAGATCGCTATCTACCTCGGCGTCAATCGGATGCAGCAAACAGATCGTGTCAATGCACTGGTCGTTGACGCTGCAACGCCATTCTGGCGGCCGCTACTGCAATGGCTAGAGCCGTCATCGCCAGTACGACCAGCGGTCCCGACGGAAGGTCGATCAGCGAGGACAGCGCGAGTCCCACCGCATAGCCGCCAGCGCCCAGCGCAAAGCCAACGAGAAGGCGTGCACGCACCGTCTTCAGCGGCTCGGTCGCGAGAGCCGGCACAATCAGACTGGCGAACACTAGGTAAACGCCGACGAGCTGCACCGACGCCGTCACTGCGAGCGCAAACAGACAGTAGAAGCCGATCGGCCCGAGCCTTCGTCCGATTGCAGCCCACAGTGCGAGCACCAGCGTCGTAACGGTTGCCATCGCGAGCAGCTGCCCGGTGTTCACCCACAGGATCTGGCCCACCAGCAATTCCTTCAGATGCTCGCCACCCTGCGGATTGTTTGCCAGCAGCAGGATGCCGGCGCATGACGCGAGCACGAACAGCACACCGATCAGCGCTTCTTGCCGCGCCGGCCAGCGCTTCTCGGTAAAGGTCAGCAGCAGCGCACCCAGCAAGGCGGCGGTCACCGCAGCAATCTGCACTGCCCAGCCCTGCGGCTCCCAACCCAACGTGTCGGCGGCGATGACGCCGACGCCCGCGACCTGCGCGATCGCGAGGTCGATGAACACGATGCCGCGCGCCAGCACCTGCATCCCGAGCGGCACATGCGTCGCCAGCACCAGCAGCCCGGCGACAAACGCAGGACCGACAATGCCCCATTCGAGTGTGCTCAGGTTCATTTCAGCGCCGCGACGAGTCGCGCAATGCTGTCGTCGAACAATGCGAAAAGATCCTTTGCCTGATCGTTGCCGCCGACCGTGAAAGGCAGCACCACGGCAGGAATGCGGGCGCGTTCTGCCAGCCATTCGGACGCGCGGCCATCGTTGTAAGCGGCGCGCAGGATCATCCTTGCAGGCTGCCGCTGCACTTGAGCCAGCACCTCGCTCAGATGCACGCTGCTCGGCTCGACTCCCGGCTTCGGTTCCAGCGCCGCCACCTGTGTCAGACCGAGCCATTGCTCAAGGTACGGAAATCCCTTGTGCTGGACCACCACCGCGGCGCCTCGCAGCGGCACTGCCTGCTTCTCCCATTTCTGTATCGCAGAGCTCCAACGTGCGGTGAAGTCGACAAGACGACCTTGATAGAACGCGGCGTTGTCACGATCGACGTCGGCCAGTCGCTTTGTCAGTGCGGTGGCGACCAGCGCGATGTTGCGCGGGTCGGTCTGAATGTGCGGATTGCCACCGGCATGCACGTCGCCTTCGGCACGGTCGAGCCGGGTCGGTACTTCGAGCTTGCGCACGAACTCAGCTGCTTCGAAGTATCCCGGTTTGCCGGGCTGAATGTTGGCGTTGCCCGACTGGCGCAGCAGGATCGGCAGCCAGCCGGTCTCGAGTTCTGCGCCTGTACAAACGACCAGGTCTGCATTGCGCGCGCCGGCGATCAGACTGGGTCGCGCCTGAATCATGTGCGGGTCCTGGCGCGCGGTGGTCGCGACGTAAACGGTGGCCTTGTCGCCGGCCAGCTCCTGCATCAGCGCGCCCCATTCGGGTTCGCAAGCGAGCACTTTGAGCGCAGCGTTGACCGGAGCGACGAAGCCGATGCACGCCAGCGTCGTAGCGATGACTGCGAGTCGTCTAAGTTTCATGTTGCAATCCCTCGAAAGAGTTTCTGAGCCGTGTAGGCCCGCTTAGAAGCCGTGCGCGCCATGCGCTCCAAGACTCATCTGATATTGAATGAACACCTGGTTATCGGTGACATCCTGCCGACTACGGTCACTGGATAGCTGCAGCCGGATGCGGCTGAACTCGCTCGAGTTGTAGTCGATCATCCAGCTCCAGCGTGATGGCCTGTAGTCGATGCCGGCAAGTGCAGCGCCGTTGCTGCGGTAATCGACGCTGCCGCTGTCGAGCCAGTCATAGCGCAGCGCGGTGCGCCATCCCGGTAAGAACTGATACAGCGCCTGCGCATAGCCGCCCGACTGGCGCGACGAATACCCGCTCGTCGTGGCGGGCGCGGCCGTGTCGTAGACCAGCGTGCCCGACTCGCGCCGCCACAGGTACTCAGTCTGGAACTTGAAGTTGCGCCGCTGCGCATTGCCGTCGGGCGACCACTTCCAGACGAAGTCAGCGATCCATACATCGCTGCTGCCCGAAAAGGAATTGGTGACGCTCTGGCCGAAGACGTCAGTGTCTTCAAAGCTGCGACCCCGCGGACGCGCTCCGAGATACGAAAGCCCTGCGCGCCACGTGTGACTGACTCCGACATCGCCGCCAAGATGGGCATACGCAGCCCATGCGCCGGCGCCGTTAGACGCGCGGTCCGACGCAGGGAACTGCCTGCCGCGACCGGCTTCGGCGGCGACTTGCAAGTACAGGTCGGTCGGTGCGACCCATTTTAGCTGGACACCATCGTCGCCAAACTGGCCGCCGAGCAATGCGTCGTACGCCAGCGGCTGGTTGACGAAGTCCCACGTGTGCGCGTGCTGGTCGTTCAGATAACCGATGCTCGAAAAGAAGCGTCCCGCCTTGAGCGTCAGTCCATTGCCGAGTGCAGTGGTCTGCACGAAGCCTTCTTCGACACCCACCGAATTATCCGGTTGGATCGTCGCCGTCAGTTGGCCATAGAAATAGGGATCGACGTTGGCCGAGATACCGAGCTCGGTTTCGGCCAATGAAAAGCCGCGCCGTCCGGGTCCAATATCTCCGCTCGGTACGAAACCGGTGATGCGGTAATTCGTTGGATCCTGCGAAAGGTTCGTGTAAAGCCCCGACAGGATCAGCGAAATCGCCGGGTTGAAAGCATTGGCGTTCGTAGTCGGCGCGCTGGCACCTTGCTCGCGTGCCGGCTCCACGGCGGCACGCTCGGGCCGTGCAGCAGGCGGTACGTTTTCGGCTTTCTTGAGCCGCGCTTCAAGTTGTTGCAGGCGAGCTTCGTAACTTTGGCGCAGGGCGTCGATTTCTTTGCGCAGTTCCTGCAGCTCGGCATCGCTGGCCGCCTGGGCCCCGAACGGAACGGACAGCGCCGTCAGCGCCAGCGCCAGCCTTTTGTGTGAAAACATGGTTCACCTCGACTTGAATGAAGTGCACGGAGCGCCTGCTGCACGCTCCGACTGTCAACGTCAACTCAAGCGAAGTGAGGGGGTGCGCGCGAGGAGTACCCGCGAGCGAAGCGCGGTTGTAGAACTTTCGGGGTGGCGGGAGCTATATCTGCAGGGGCCAGATCGAGCAGCGCTGCGAATGAAAAAGCCGGCGCGCCACCGTCGAACGTCGCGAATGCAAGGCAGAGTGAACACGTGTCGGCGGGCGCGCCCTGTTCGCTCACCACCGCGGGAGCCGATGCGGCGGCGCTGGGGACCCAATGCGACAACGCGTGCAGCCAGGCGCCGTGCTGCGCAAACAGCATCAGCAGTCCGCACGCGAGAATCCAGCGGCGCGCTAGGGCACGCAACTTCCAACTAGTCACAGGGATTTCGTCGACAGGTCAAGAGTCGCGTACAGCATAACCGAACTCGATTAAGACGCGCCGCGCGCGCGCGTTGTCTCGAAGTGAAACAATACGTATACCGCATGCGCACGCCATGAACCGAGATCATCTGACCCGCTTCGCCTGGTTGTCGATCGCTGCCGCGATTGCAACGATCACGATCAAGGCCGCCGCGTGGTGGTTGACTGGATCGGTCGGCCTGCTGTCCGACGCGCTCGAGTCGATCGTCAATCTGGTGGCCGCCGGGATGACGCTCTGGATGCTGACGCTGTCGGCGCGTCCGCCGAGCGATGAGTACGCGCATGGGTATTCGAAGGCGGAGTATTTCGGCAGCGGAGTCGAAGGCGCGCTGATCTTCGCGGCGGCACTTGCGATGGCGTGGGCAGCGATCGACCGGCTGTTCGCTCCGCAGCCGCTGGAACGGTTGGGATTCGGTCTGTGCCTTTCTCTGGTTGCGACGGCGATTAACTTTGCGGTTTCTCGCGTGCTGCGAACGGTGGCGCTGCGCTATCGCTCGATCGCGCTGGAGGCCGATGCGAGTCACCTGATGACCGATGTCTGGACGTCGGTCGGCGTCGTTATCGGCGTCGGGGCGGTGGCCGTCACGCAATGGGGATGGCTTGACCCGGTGATCGCACTGGCTGTTGCGGCAAACATCGTGGTGACCGGGTTCATGTTGGTTCGCCGCTCGGCACTCGGACTGCTGGACCGTTCGGTTCCGGGCGAGCAGCGCTCGGCGATCGAAGCGGTGTTGCAGCGGTATCGTGCAAATGGCATCGAGTTTCACGCGGTGCGCACGCGCGCGGCTGCCGGCCGCTCGTTCATATCGATGCACATGCTGGTGCCGGGCGCGTGGAGTGTTCAACAGGCGCACGATCTCGCCGAGCAGATCGAACACGAAATTGCGCTGGAATTGCCTGGCGCTTCGGTTCTCACGCACATCGAGCCGCGTGAGGACCCTGCGTCCTACGAAGACATCGAGCTCGATCGCGTCCACCCCAGCGCAATCGACTCCGGCTCAACACGGATCACCACGTGATCAGGTAGTAGACGATGCCTGCGGCAAGTGCTGCCAGCGCGGCCGCACGCAGCCGCACCGCTATGCCATCGTCGGCGGCGGGCGCGTCGATACCGAGCTTGTCGCCGGTCAGCATCGGCGTGATCAGATCTTCGCGCTGAGCCAAGAGGTAGTACGCGATCGCGGCAACGTGCACCAACCCCAGGGCCAGCACGAGCCAGTGGTTGAAGTAGTGCAGCGTCGACAGGCGATCGCTGGTCGCATCCGAAACAAAGTGTGCCCAAGGACCTTCGTTGAACGTGCCGTCGTTGCTGAACGGGCCCGTGATCGCTTGGACAGCCACTGCGATTAGCAGCGCATAGACTGACAAGGTGCCGATTTCACTGTGCCCTGCGCCCTTCCATACGGCGTGCGGTGCACCGAACCGCAGTGCCCTCAAGACTTTGGAAGGCATGGGTAGGAAGCTCGCGAAGCGCGCGTAGCGCGAACCAGAAAAGCCCCACAGCAGGCGGAACAGCAGCAGCGAAAGAATCGCATAACCCGAACGAAAGTGCCATTGCAGCCACTCGCCGCCCAGCTTGCCGGTCGTGAATGAGAACACGACCAATACTGCCAGCAGCCAGTGAAACAGCCGCGTCGGCAAATCCCATATGCGGACGCGCGAGCTCGGCTCGATCATCTGGGCGCGAGCGGTTTACGGCACGATTTGCTGTTCGTCTTCGCGCTTGACGGGCTTGACGAGATCCTCGCGCTTGATGCCCAGATACCTCGCGATGGCGGCTGCCACGAAGACAGATGAGTAGATACCGAACAGGATGCCGATTGTCAGCGCGAGCGCAAAGTAGTGCAACGCCGGCCCACCGAAAAAGAGCATCGAAAGCGACATCGCCAGCGTGCAGCCATGAGTGATGATGGTGCGCGAAATCGTTGCGGTAATTGCCGAGTCGATGACCTCGACCACCGACGCCCGGCGCATTTTCTTGAAGTGCTCGCGCACCCGATCGAAAATGATGACCGATTCGTTGACTGAATAACCCAGCACGGCCAGCACCGCGGCCAGCACCGGCAGCGAGAACTCCCAGCCGAAGATCGAGAACACGCCGACGACGAGGATCACGTCGTGCAGGTTGGCAATGATCGCAGCGACGGCGAACTTCCACTCGAAACGGAAGGAAAGGTAAAGCATGATTCCGACCACGACCATCAATAGGGCCAGCAACCCGTCCTGCGCGAGCTCGGCACCGACCTGCGGCCCGACGAATTCGACGCGACGCAACTCGACATTCGGGTTCTGCGCGCGCAGCGTCTGCATCACACGGTCGGCCTGCTGTCCGGAAGTAAATCCAGGCTGCAGCGGCAGCCGTATCAGCACGTCACGCGAGGTGCCGAAGTTCTGCACCTGGAATTCACCGGCAGCCTGCCGCTCGATCGCACTGCGGATCTGCTCGAGCTGCGCTGCCTCGCGATAGGCTACTTCCATCACCGTGCCACCGGTGAATTCGATCGACAGGTTGAGCCCGCGAAAAACCAGGAAGCCCACAGCGATGACGAACGAGATCGCGGAGATCGCGTTCAGAATCAGCGAGTACCGCATGAACGGAATCGTGCGGCGAATCCTGAAAAATTCCATTCAATGACCTTTGGTTGTCATATCCACGTCGATCAAGCTTTCGCAGGCACTGCGCTGGGCTTCCACACCTGACCGACCGAGATCGCCGGCAGCTTCTTGCGCGTGCCGTAGTACAAGTTGACGATTGCGCGCGATACGTAAACCGCCGAGAAGATCGAGGTCAGAATTCCAAGCACGTGTACGACCGCGAATCCCCGCACCGGGCCCGAGCCGAACGTCAACAGCGCAAGGCCGGCGATCAGCGTGGTGATGTTCGAGTCGAGAATCGTCGCAAACGCCTTGTCATAGCCGTCGAAGATCGCTTGCTGCGGCGTTCGGCCGGCGCGCAGTTCTTCGCGTACGCGCTCGTTGATCAGCACGTTGGCATCGATCGCCATGCCGAGCGTCAGCGCAATGGCCGCAATGCCCGGCAGCGTCAGCGTCGCCTGCAGCAGTGACAGCAGCGCAATCAGCAGCATCAGATTGACCGTCAGCGCCGCGACCGAGATCAGACCGAACACACGGTAGTAAAGCACCATGAAGATCGCGATCGCAGCGAACCCGTAGAGCGTCGACTTGAAGCCGCGGTCGATATTTTCTGCGCCCAGGCTCGGCCCGATCGTGCGCTCTTCGATGATTTCCATCGGCGCCGCCAGCGAACCGGAGCGGATCAACAATGCGAGGTCGGACGTTTCCTGAACGGTGAAGTTACCGGTGATCTGAAACTGGTTGCCGAACTCGCCCTGGATCGTCGCGACCGAGATCGCCTCGCCTTTGCCGCGCTC
>JBDUCU010000181.1:0-4179 GCA_040003315.1 Burkholderiaceae bacterium
TTTTCCGCGGTCTTCGCCCGCTGGGTCGCGCCGCACAACCCGTTCGACCTGGCGACGCTGAATCTGCTTGACGCGTCGCTGCCGCCGATGTGGGAGGAGGGCAGCAATCCCAATTTCTGGCTGGGTACCGATGATCAGGGCCGCGACATCTTTTCCGCAGTGCTTTTCGGGATGCAGGTATCGCTTGCGATCGGGCTGGCTTCGGTCGCGCTCTCGGTCGTCATCGGCGTCGGTCTCGGCCTGCTGTCGGGCTATGTCGGCGGCCGACTCGATGCATTCATCATGCGCGTGTGCGATGTGATGTTGTCGTTTCCCGCGATCCTGACGGCGCTGCTGATCGACGGTGTTGCACGAGCCGCGCTGCCGCGCGAAACGCACAACGAGGTTGCGTTCGGCGTGCTGATCCTCGCGATCGCGTTGTCGGGGTGGGTTCAGTACGCACGTACGGTCCGCGGCTCGACGATGGTCGAAAAGAACAAGGAATATGTGCAGGCAGCGCGTGTCATCGGAGTGTCGCCGCTGGCAATCATGGCGCGCCATGTGCTGCCCAACGTGATGGGGCCGGTGCTGGTGCTGGCGACCGTGCACATCGCCACCGCGATCATCACCGAGGCCACGCTGTCATTCCTCGGTGTGGGTGTGCCGCCGACAACTCCTTCGCTGGGGACACTGATCCGCATTGGAAACGAATTCCTGTTTTCAGGAGAATGGTGGATCACAATCTTTCCCGGGTTGGCATTGGTATTGCTCGTGCTGTCGGTCAACCTGCTGGGAGACTGGCTGCGCGATGCGCTTAACCCTAAGCTGAGATAGGCTGGATTGGTGGAGGTGTGTATGAGCAGGAAGCTTGCAGGTCTGACAGCAGTGGCGATGATGGTCGGGTGCGCCGCGACGCCGTTTTCCTATGTCGACGGCAACCGCTATTTCCGGGCGGAGCTGAACAGCTACTCGGTGATCGTCCTCGACGTCGACGGGCGCAGCGATACGCGCAATCCGGTGATGATTAATCCGGGCCGGCACGTGATTCGCGTCCAGGGGCCACCGGCCAATGGCTTCAGATACGGCGAAACGCGCGCCATTACGCTCGATGTCAAGCCGTGCACTCGCTATTACCTGAAGGCCGTGAAGAAAAACTCGCTGGAGCAGGACTTCGAGCCGCAGGTCGACTACGTAGAGCCGATCGCTGGCTGCATCGCGTAGTCAAACGGTTGCCTCCGCGGCCGAGCGATGACACTGACCGCGGCCGCACCCAGTTTGACGACGTCGCCCTCGCCCTCGGGGGCGTTACTCGAGGTGTGCAACCTGCGCATCGAGTTTCCGACGCGGCGCGGCACGCTGGTGGCGATCGACGATATTTCTTTCTCGATCGCTCCCGGTGAGGTGTTGGGCGTGGTCGGAGAATCCGGCGCCGGCAAATCGCTGACTGGGGCCGCGATCATCGGTCTGCTCGAGCCGCCGGGACGGATTGCGGCGGGTGAGGTTCGGCTCGCTGGGCGGCGCATCGATACACTGCCCTACAACGAAATGCGCAGGATTCGCGGCCGCGAAATCGGCGCGATTTTTCAAGATCCGCTCACTTCGTTGAACCCGCTTTATACGGTCGGTGATCAGCTGGTCGAAACCATTACGACGCATTTGCATTTGTCGTCGAGCAAAGCGCGCTCGCGTGCGATCGAACTGCTGACTGCGACTGGTATTCCGGCACCGGATCGGCGCATCGATCACTACCCGCATCAGTTTTCCGGTGGCATGCGACAACGAGTGGTGATCGCGCTGGCGCTCGCCGCCGAGCCGAAACTGTTGATCGCCGATGAACCGACCACCGCGCTCGATGTGTCGATCCAGGCGCAGATCATTTCGCTGCTAAAAAGGTTGTGTCGCGAGCATGGCACTGCTGTGATGCTGGTGACGCATGACATGGGGGTGATCGCCGAAACGGCCGATCGTGTCGCGGTGATGTACGCCGGGCGAATCGCCGAGATCGGTCCGGTATCGGACGTGATCCACCGGCCGCAGCATCCATATACCGTCGGCCTGATGGGGTCGATCCCGACATTCGGCCACGAGACACAGAGGCTCGCGCAAATCAACGGCTCGATGCCGCGTCTGACAACGATCCCGAGCGGTTGTGCTTTTCATCCCCGCTGCGTGCACGCCTTCGAGCGCTGTCCACGCGAACGGCCCGACCTGCTTCTGGCGGGTGCTTCGATGGCCGCGTGCTGGCTGCACGATCGGACCAGCGGGCGGGTCGCGGCGTGAGTGCAGCGCAAGCCGCGAGCGCCGTGTGGGAGCAGGCTGCACACGGCGTGATCGTGCGCGCCGAAAGCATTGCGAAGTACTTCGACGTTTCACCGCCGTGGCTTAATAGGGTACTCGAGCGGCAGGGTCGTGCAATTTTGCATGCGGTCGACGGCGTGAGCTTCGAGATCAAGCGCGGCGAAACGCTGTCGCTGGTCGGTGAATCGGGCTGCGGAAAATCCACTGTCGCGCGCTTGCTGGTTGGCCTTTACACGCCGACCAAGGGCCGGGTCAACTTCTTCGGACGCGATCTTCGCGAAATGAACTCTTCTCGCGGCCGCGAACTGAGACAGAAGCTGCAAATGATTTTTCAGGATCCGTACGCGAGCTTGAATCCGCGCTGGCGGGTCGCCGACATCATCGCCGAACCGCTAAGGGCGCATGGTCTGATGAAAGACAAGCGGCAGGTGACGGCCAGAGTCGATGAGCTGTTGCAGCAAGTTCGCCTGGCGCCGGCCGACAAGGAAAAGTATCCGCATCAGTTTTCGGGTGGGCAAAGGCAGCGGTTGTCGATCGCGCGCGCTCTGGCGACCAAGCCCGAGTTTCTGGTGTGCGACGAGCCGACGTCAGCACTGGACGTGTCGGTTCAGGCGCAGGTGTTGAACCTGATGAAGGACCTTCAGCGCGAGATGGGGCTGACGTATCTCTTCATCTCGCATAACCTGGCCGTCGTGCATCACATTTCGGATCGGGTGGGCGTGATGTATCTGGGCAAGATCGTCGAGCTGGCAGCGCGCACGACATTGTTCAACACGCCGCGCCACCCGTACACGCGGATGCTGCTCGACGCGATCCCGGACCTGGAGATGAGCGGGCGCGCGCGCACTCCGGTTGCGGGTGAAGTACCCAATCCGCTGAATCCGCCGCCCGGATGCACTTTTCATCCGCGCTGTCCGCACGCCAACGCACGCTGCCGCATCGAAGTCCCGATTTTGAAACTGTATCGGCACGCGGGCGGCGAAACTCAGGCCGCGTGCCACGCCGTCGAAGAGGATCGAATCTAGTTGCAGGTTGCCAGCGGCAGCTGCAGCGCTTGCAACACGCCGGTGTCGTCTTCGACGAACGCGACCAACGCCAGATCGCGCGCAGCCGTCGACGGTGCTTCGAGTGAGAGGGTTCGCGTTCCGAGGGGTAGTGGCCCGGACCACGCGCGGGTGACGCGATCGTTCGCCAGCGTTTCGCCGCGGTTCTCACCTGCGGTCACCTGGGTCGAAATTCCGTTTTGAACGAGGGCGACGAACAAGCGCGGATTTCTTGCGGTGGCCGCTGCCGCAACCTCTGCGTGTGCGCGTAAGTCGACCTTGCCGCCATGCGTTTCGACCTTATCGAGCGTGATCGTCGCCGCAGCCGGCCGTTGGTTGATCGCGCGCAACTGCGCGTCGAACGCGGCGGCTTGCGACCATGATGTCTCACGCCCTTGAACGAAGACTCCAGGTGTATAGCGAGTGCGATTGCCGTTTAATGCGGCGAGCTGCGATTGACGATCGTTGAACTCGCGCTTGGCGAACGGGTCCTTCCAGCCAATGTAGTCCCAATAGCCCACGTGCAGCGCCAGCGGCACGGCGCGGCTTGGATCGATGCGCGACGGCAGCTGAGACAGCCATTTGTCGGCGGGCGGACAGCTCGAGCAGCCTTGTGAGGTATAGAGCTCGACCAGCGCCACCGTATTCTTGGGGCTGGTAGCCTGGCAGGTAACGGCGCCAGCGACTGGCATCGCAGCAGCCAGGGCGATTATGGAAATCAGAGTGCGCATCGAATTCTCCCGAGGAATGAGTTGGTCGCCCTTTCGAGCTTTTTCTTACGTGTACGGCATCCGATGTCGCGAGTCAGCCATATCCAGCGTATGCCAACTGCGCGAAAGCGCTGGGCAAATACTAGGGT
>JBDUCU010000076.1:0-14146 GCA_040003315.1 Burkholderiaceae bacterium
TCATGGCTGTCATAGGAGCGGCGGAAATGTCCACTCTTGGCCGATCCCTCCGACGGCCTATCGCGGCGCTATTGCAAGGATGCGTTGGATGATTTGCGCGTCGTCCGGCAATAGACCCGCTTGTGGAAGTCGCCGCGTGAGCGTCACCCAGTTCCTGTCCAGTGCGAACACCTTGCTAAAAAGGGGCAGTGCGTCCTCGACCCGCCCCATGGTGACGAGTGCCACGGCGTGCCAGTAGATCATTTCGCTGTTGTCCGGAACTAATCTTGAGGCGGCCGAGTACTCGCGCAGGGCAGCCTCGTTGTCCTTTTGCTCGACCGCAAGATCGCCGGCATTCATATGGTTGTAGGCGCGCTGCAGGACGATCAGGCGCCTGAGCTCCTTAAGCGGGTCAACGCTGTCATCGACGCGCAGATCGAAGACGCGATCGGCCCAGGGCCTGCCCGAGGACTTGGCCTTGACGACGATGAGGGCAGCCGATTGCTTGCCGCGGATGTCGCCGCCGGCATCCTGGGCAGCGTGGAGCGCGGCCATCATCCTGTCGGACAAGTCCCCTTTGGTATCTTCAAAGGCACGCGCCATGGCCGGCCAGACCTTGTCGTTGAGCATGAGGTTGGCCTGGACGGAGTAGCCCCTGCCAATAGTGTGCCCTGCCTCGGCAATGTTGTTTCTTCCAGTGTGTGCCGCGACCCGTCCTTCGGCGTCGATCATGGCAACTTGTCGTACCTCGGGTGCCTCGTCGCCCTCCAGAAGGGCCTTCAACGTTTCGGGCGCACTCTTCCCAGCCCGCATCAGCTCGAG
Source organism: Burkholderiaceae bacterium (assembly GCA_040003315.1). GTDB lineage: Bacteria > Pseudomonadota > Gammaproteobacteria > Burkholderiales > Burkholderiaceae_F > JACCZX01. The sequence continues at coordinate 802 of JBDUCU010000076.1, forward strand.
TCCGAGCCTGCCATAGTTGGGATCGGCGAAAGACTGAGTAGCGATTGCGCCAATCCCTGCCTCTGCCCAGGGCACAATGGGGCCGACCGCGAACCAGTGAGACTGAACCGCTACTCCCATCTCGCCCGTCACCGAGTCGCGCGCGACGATGGAGAAGGTATGCACGGGGCGCCTGGGCATCGAGCTGATCTCTTCATCAAGGCGCTGTATCGACGCGCCTTCCGCGCCCTTCGTGCCATCGATCGAGACGTCGGCTGCGACCGTGGCTGCAGGCGCCATCAGAAACATCAGAGCGAGAATCGCTGCTCTACGCGGCATACCGTTATATGGCGGAGATGGACGGATTCGAACCGTCGATGCACGTTTTTGCGCGCATGCTCCCTTAGCAGGGGAGTGCCTTCGACCACTCGGCCACGCCTCCGGGATTGATATTTTTGCGAGGTCGCGAGTTTAGTCGTCGCCCGAATGAGCGGCAACGCGCCTACGCGGCGAGTTGCTCCAGGCCAAAGGCCTTGTGCAGCGCGCGCACGGCAAGTTCCATGTATTTGTCCTCGACAACGACCGAAATCTTGATCTCGCTGGTGGAGATCATCTGCATGTTGATACCCTCTTCGGCCAGTGTACGGAACATCAGGCTGGCGATGCCCACATGCGAGCGCATGCCGATACCGACAATCGATACCTTGGCGATCTTGGGGTCGCCCACCAGTTGCTTTGCCCCGATTTGATTTTTCACAGTGCGCTCCAGGACATCGAGCGCCTTGGCGTACTCGTTGCGATGCACGGTGAACGAGAAATCGGTGGTGCCGTCGACACTGATGTTCTGCACGATCATGTCGACGTCGAGATTCGCCTCGGCGATCGGCCCGAGGATCTGATGCGCGATACCGGGGCGGTCCGGCACCCGCGTCAATGTGATCTTCGCTTCGTCGCGCTCGAACGCGACCCCGGAAATGACGGCCTTTTCCATCGCAACGCTTTCCTCGAAGGTGATCAGTGTTCCCGATGCGGCTTCCTCGGCAAGAGGCATGTCGACATCGGTCATGCTGGATAACACGCGCAACGGGACCTTGTACTTGCCGGCGAACTCGACGGCGCGCAACTGCAGGACCTTCGATCCGAGGCTCGCCATTTCGAGCATCTCTTCGAACGTGATCTTTTTCAGCCGCTGCGCTTCTGGAACGATACGCGGATCGGTGGTGTACACGCCGTCGACGTCGGTGTAGATCAAACACTCGTCGGCTTTCAACGCGGCTGCGAGTGCTACCGCGGAAGTATCCGAACCACCGCGGCCCAGTGTGGTGATGTTGCCGCGCTCATCCGCGCCCTGAAAACCCGCCACAACGACGATGGTGCGGCTCGCAAGGTCAGCGCGAATCTTTGTTTCGTCGATACTCAGAATGCGCGCCTTGGTAAACGCGCTGTCCGTCAGAACATAAACTTGCGGTCCGGTGTAGCTTTTGGCCTTGAGTCCCCGCGCAAGCAGCGCCATTGTGAGCAATCCGACGCTGACCTGCTCGCCAGTTGAAGCGACGACATCGAGCTCGCGTGCGTCGGGGTTCGCCTGCAGCTGTTGCGCAAGAGCAATCAAGCGGTTCGTCTCACCGCTCATCGCCGATACGACGACGATCAGGTCGTGGCCCGCGCGGTGCCATTTTTCGAGCCGGCGTGCAACGTTCGAAATGCGCTCGACCGAACCGACCGACGTGCCGCCGTACTTATGAACGATCAGGGCCACGTGCGCGGCCTGGGGTAATGCGCACCGGTTCGCATTCTGGTAGGGACTCGAATAGGCAGCGCGCGATTATAGGGAGCACGAGCGGGCGTCTGACGTCATGCCGCACTGCCGATCAACGACGCATCGGGCTCCCACTCAATGATGATTCGCTCGCCGTCGCGGTCGGTGAACCGCACGTCGGCGCCCAGACCGGCTACGAAGATCAGCTCGCCTGCGCGCCACAACAGCGGCAACCGTGCTCGCTCGAACTCGGCAATGCCGGCGTCCTGGAACAGCCGCTTCAGCGTGCGCGACGGACGCGACGGATGAGGCTTGAAGCGCTCACCGCCGCCACGCCGCCGGATCTCCAGCGAATGTTCGCGCAGCCAGGCGGGATCAAACCCTTCGCCACCGGTAACGACGAACTTCAGCACACCACCCCAGCTCGCTATCGGCAGTTCTTCCTCACCCTGCCACTGAACCGTGTACGAATCGCGGTCGGAGTCATCCGCCCGCCGCAACAGCAGCAATCCGCGATAACGGCGCACCTCACAGTCGCCCAGCCGCACCAGCATTCGCGAGTCGCTGCGTTGGTTGCGTGCCTGCTCGAGCAACTCAAGCAGGCGAGCGCGACTCGGCGCCTCTAACCCGGCAGCGGCGATCCACCTGCGAAGTACTCCGGTTTGACGGGACAAGGGCAACTTGCCGAGCCGGTCGAGCCACAGCATGCCGTCGGGTGCTCCATCGGTGCAGGCGGCGAGGTCGGTGGCCGCGATCGATCGCATCGCTTCGGCGGCCTCGGCAATCAGATCGATCGAGCGCGCCGCTGCAACGCGAAACCCGGCTCGCAACGCCTCGATGCCCGGCAGGATCTGCTGGCGAATCGCGTTTCGCAGCAGCGCCATGTCCTCGTTGCTGTCGTCGTCGACGTAGGTCAGGTTGCGTAACGCGATGTAGCGCTCAATATCGTCACGACCCACGTCGATCAGCGGTCGCAGAAGCTGCAGATCGGCGTCGACTACACGTGTCGGCGGAAACGCCGCGAGTCCGTCGGGGCCGGCCCCGCGCATCCACTGCAGCAAGAATGTTTCGATGCGGTCGTCACGATGGTGCGCGGTCAGCACCGTGCGCGCCTGCGCTTCGCGTGCCGCTTCGGCCAATGCCAGGTAGCGCGCATCTCGTGCCGCGGCTTCGATTCCGCGGCCGCGTCGCTTCACTTCAACACGCCGCACCACCAGCGGCACGCCTCGCAGCGCACATTCGGCTTCGCAGTGCGCGAGCCAGGCATCTGCATTGCGGCTCAAGCCATGGTGCACATGAATCGCAGTTACACGGGCAACGCCGGTACCGCGAGTCGTTGCAAGGCGCGCCAGCAGATCCAGTAGCACCATCGAGTCACGGCCGCCACTCAACGCAAGCGCCACCCCCTGGTTTGGCGCACGCGGAGCATTTCTTGCCTGGCGCTTCAGCGGCTCGACCGCTCGAGCCGCTGTGTCCAGCTGCGACGCCGATTCGCGGGCGATCGCCGTCTGCACCGTATCGAGCAAGCGCTGCTCGAGAGGATCAGATCTCTTCGGTCGTGCTCTTGAACTTGCCATAGGCCAACAGCCGCGCGTGGCGGGCGGCCAGCAGTTCTTTGATCTTCGTGCCCTGAAATTGACGCAGGCTGTCGGCAAGCGCGCGCTTGAGCATCACCGCCATCTGCTTCGGATCGCGATGCGCACCACCCAGCGGCTCTGCAATGATCTTATCGATCACGCCAAGTGCCTTCAAGCGGTGCGCAGTCAGTCCGAGCGCTTCGGCCGCGTCGGGCGCTTTGTCGGCGCTCTTCCACAGAATCGACGCGCACCCTTCGGGAGAGATCACCGAATAAGTCGCGTACTGCAGCATCAGGACGGTGTCGCCGACGGCAATCGCCAGAGCGCCGCCCGACCCCCCTTCACCGATGATGGTCGTGATGATCGGCACCTTCAGTTGCGACATTTCGTACAGGTTGTGCCCGATCGCCTCGGACTGGCCGCGCTCTTCGGCATCGATGCCGGGATACGCGCCGGGCGTATCGACGAACGTGAACAGCGGCAGGCCGAACTTTTCGGCGAGTTTCATCAGCCGCAGCGCCTTGCGGTAGCCCTCGGGCTTGCTCATGCCGAAGTTGCGCAGCGCGCGCTCCTTGGTGTCGCGCCCCTTTTGGTGGCCCAGCAGCATCACCGGTTGCCCGTTAAAGCGCGCGACGCCGCCGATGATTGACAAGTCGTCGGAGAACGAACGATCGCCGTGCAGTTCGTGAAAGTCGGTGAAGATGTCGGTGACGTAGTCGAGCGTGTACGGGCGCTGGGGATGCCGCGCCAGCTGCGAAACCTGCCACGGCGAAAGCCGCGCGTAGATCTCTTTCAGCAGCGCCTGACTTTTCTTCTGCAGCTGATCGATTTCCTCTGAGATATCGACCGCGGAGTCGTCCTGAACGAAGCGCAGTTCGTCGATCTTGGCCTCAAGCTCGGCAATCGGCTGCTCGAAATCCAGAAACGTGGTCTTTGCCATCTCGAAGCTTGTCTTTTTAATACGTGACTGCAACCGGATCAAGACTACGCCATAGATACCAGGTCGCGACGCTGCGCCACGGTACCCACGCGTCTGCAAGCTGCATCACACGGGCTCTGCCTTCGCGGCCGAGCACCGGCGCGCCGTCAAGATAATGGACACTGACCGCCTTCAGCAAGCCCAGATCATCCAGCGGCAACACGTTCGGCCGCAGCAGGTTGAAGATCAGGAACATCTCTGCAGTCCAGCGCCCCACGCCGCGGATATTGACGAGCTCGGAGATGATTTCTTCATCGTCCTGCTCGCCGAACTTCGATGGATCAACGCGGCCGTTGACAAAATGCGCCGCCAGATCGCGAATGTATTCGACCTTGCGATCCGAAAGCCCGCAGCGGCGCAAGGTCGGCGCCCGCCTGCGCAGGATTCCCGTTGGCGTTGTCTCTCCGCATGCCTTGCAAAAACGCAGCCAGATCGCTGCTGCCGCCTTGACCGAAATCTGCTGGCCGACGATCGAGCGCGCCAGCGTTACGAAGGCGTCTCCGCGCGATTCGAGTTTGCCTCTGGGATGCGTCGCGATGATGCGGCCCATCGTTCGGTCCGCCGACGCCAACTGACGCTTCGCCTGGGCCCAGTACTTGGGCGAGACACCTGCGACGCTCGCCGGAAGCGAGACAGCGAGGGGCACTACTGCTTCCGCCACGTCGTTGCGTCCGCGCTGTCCTCGAGCACGATGCCTTTGTCCAACAGCACCTTGCGGACACGATCCGCCTCGGCGTAGTTTTTCTCCTTCTTTGCGGTCGCACGCGCCGCGATCAGGAGTTCGATACCCGCGGTGTCCTCGTCAACGCCACGCAAGAACTGGCTCGGATCCCGCTGCAGCAATCCCAGCGTGCCACCCAGTGACTGCAGCTGCCGCGCCAGCGAAACCGAGCCGGTCCGGTTGATCTCGGTCGCAAGATCGAACAACGCCGCCAGAGCAATCGGCGTATTGAAATCGTCATTCATCGCGTCGGCAAAGCGGCGCGCATGGACCTCTTCCCAGTCCAATGGCGCATCGGCAGACCCCTGTGCGGCTGAAACCTTGCCGCGCAGCGCAATGTAAAGACGCGTTAACGCGGTGCGCGCCTCTTCGATCAGTCCTTCGGTGAATGCGATCTGGCTTCGATAATGCGGGCGAAGCAGAAAGAAACGCAGCACTTCTGCGTCGTATTTGATCAGCGCTTCGCGGATCGTCATGACGTTGCCGAGCGACTTGGACATCTTGTCGTCGCCCACGCGTAATGCACCGCAATGCATCCATACGTTGGCCATCGGCACGCCATGCGCGCCTTCGCTCTGCGCAATCTCGTTTTCGTGGTGCGGAAAGATCAGGTCGGGGCCGCCGCCATGAATGTCGAACGTCTTGCCCAGTGCGTCGCACGCCATCGCAGAACACTCGATGTGCCAGCCCGGACGTCCCGGCCCATAATTCGACGGCCACTGTGGCTCCGCCGGCTTGGCGTGCTTCCACAGTACGAAGTCGAGCGGGTCACGCTTGCTGCGGTCGATCGCAACCCGCTCGCCCGCGCGCAGGTCATCGAGCGACTTTCCGGAGAGCTTTCCATAGCCCGGAAACTTGCGTACTGCGAAATTGACATCGCCCCGAAGGGTTCCATCGTCAGCCGCATCGTCGGCCTGGTAAGCGAGTCCCTTTTTCTGCAGCAACTCGATCAAGCCGAGCATTTGCGGCACGTGCTGCGTTGCGCGTGGCTCGTGGTCAGGAATACTCAGACCAAGGCCCGCAAAGTCTTCGTTCATGTAGCCAATGAAGCGCTCGGCGAGCTCGCCAATCGTCTCGCCGTTTTCTGCGGCACGCTTGATCATTTTGTCATCGACGTCGGTAATGTTCCGAACGTAGGTGACTTCAAATCCGCTCGTGCGCAACCAGCGTCGAACCATTTCGAACGTCATGAAAAGACGCGCATGGCCGAGGTGGCAATAGTCGTAGATCGTCATGCCGCACACGTACAGGCCGACGCGCCCTGCAACGATGGGCTGCAAAGGATGCTTGCTACGGGACAACGTGCTGTAGATATTCAAAGGCATCGCGCGCTCTATCACGGGGTCGTCGACCGGCAGCAGATTTGGGAAGACGCCGGAGAATTCGGCGGCGTGGTCAACGGCGCAGCGCGAACGGGTTGAGGGATAGGCTTGGAGCAGTTGTAGAATCGGCGGCAGTATAGCGAGCACGTGCGCGGTCGAGCACGTCTTCCTGCGCAAATTCGACATGCCACTCCTCTCTCCTCGGCGCTTCGAGGCTTTCGTTGTCGCCGCCCTCTCGTTGGGCGGAGTGGTCAATGCGCAGCCGGTCCCGCCCGCTGTCGGCGATATCACGATCGAGCGCAAGGTTCCGACGCCGCTCGAGGAAGTGCGGCGGCTGATAGCAACTGGCGACAGAAAGCAGGCACTGGCACGCGCCGATCAGCACCTGGCCAAAAACCCTCGCGATGCTCAGATGCGATTCGTGCGCGGCGTGATCCTGACGGATCTGAGCGACACCGCCTCGGCGCGCGCCGCGTTTCAGCAGCTCGCCGACGACTTTCCAGAGTTGCCGGAACCGTACAACAACCTTGCGGTGCTGTATGCGGCCGACGGGCAGTTGGAGCGCGCACGCACCGCGCTGGAACTGGCATTGCTTGCCAAGCCCGATTACGCAACCGCGCATGAAAATCTGGGCGATGTCTATCTGCAGATGGCCGCCGAGGCCTACCAGCGCGCCGCGACATTGCAGCCCACCAACAAGGCCGTCTCGGCCAAGCTTGGCCTAGCGCGCGAGATCGTCACGAAGGCACGGGGCGCACGCTGAACGCCACCACAAATCTGTTTCCGATCTTCCGAGGAATTCAATGAATCTAAGACAACTATCTGTCGCGCTTGCGTTTGCAACGGCGCTGTCCGCCGCGGCTCAGGTGCAGGCGCAGGCGCCGCGGGTCGTGCTTGAAACGACCGAAGGGAAGATCGTCGTTGAACTGGCGCCTCAGGCGGCGCCAAAGACCGTCGAGAATTTCTTGTCGTACGTCAAGAGCGGACACTACAACGGCACGATCTTTCACCGCGTGATTCCAACGTTCATGGTTCAGGGCGGCGGCTTCGGTCCCGATATGAAAGAAAAGGTGACCCGCGGCACGATCCCTCTGGAAAGCCAGAACGGCCTGAAGAACGCGCGCGGTACGCTGGCAATGGCCCGGCGCAACGATCCCAATTCGGCCAGCGCGCAGTTTTTTATCAACGTGGTCGACAACACTGCGCGGCTGGATTATCCGAACCCCGACGGCAACGGCTATGCAGTGTTTGGAAAGGTCGTCGAGGGGATGGATGTCGTCGACAAGATCAGAGCCGCGCCGACCACAACCCGCGGCCCCCACGAGAATGTTCCGGTCACCCCAGTTGTCATCAAGACCGCCCGGGTTGCGTCGTAGCTTTGCACCTTCGCAGGAGCACACATGGTTCGTCTGTACACCAACTACGGCGCGATCACGATCGAACTCGATCACGAGCGCGCCCCGAAGACCGCAGCTAACTTCGAAAGCTACGTGCGCAGCGGCTTTTATGACGGCACCCTGTTTCACCGGGTCATCAACGGCTTCATGATCCAGGGTGGCGGCTTCGAGCCCGGCATGCGGCAGAAAACCTCCGAGGAGCCGATCGAAAACGAAGCGCGCAACGGTCTGCGCAATTCCAAGTACACGGTTGCGATGGCGCGTACCGGCGATCCGCATTCAGCTTCATCGCAGTTTTTCATCAACGTTGCCGACAATGAATTCCTTAACCATACGGCGCCGACGCCGCAAGGCTGGGGCTACTGCGTGTTCGGCAAGGTGATCGAAGGCACAGGGGTCGTCGACAAGATCAAGGCGATGCGCACCGCGCGTCACGGCTCGCATCAGGATGTGCCCGAGGTCGACGTGCTCCTCGAGCGCGCCGAAGTCATTTGAACCTGGTCGATCCGCCGCCTGCACTGGCGGTCACGCGATCGATCGATCCACTGCTCGATCCGATCTTCATTTCGGATTTGCATCTTGCACCCGAGCGATTGGCCACGCTGCGGCGCTTCTTTCGTTTCATGGCGTCCGATGCGCCGCGCCATCGCGAGTTGGTCATCCTCGGCGACCTCTTCGAATTCTGGATCGGCGACGACGCCTCGGCGGCGGCCGAGCCGGTGATCAATCTGCTGTCTGCCGCGTCGGCAGCCGGACAACGCGTACTGCTGATGCATGGAAACCGCGATCCCTTGCTGGGGCACGAGTTCACGCGAGCGGCCGGGGCAACCCTGCTGGCTGATCCGGTCATCGTCGAAGTGGCCGGCACCACGACCTTGCTGTCGCACGGTGACGCATGGTGCACGCGCGATGTGGCGTACCAGAAATTCCGGTCGATGGTCCGAAATGCCGCGTTCCAGCGCGAATTTCTCGCGAAGCCGGTCAGCGAGCGGATCGCGATCGCAAAAAGCGCGCGCATGCAAAGCGACACCGAAAAAGCCACCAAGGCAATGGACATCATGGACGTCACGCCGGAGGCGGTCAGCGCCGCGCTAAGCGAGGCCGGCGTCCGCCGCATCATTCATGGTCACACCCATCGTCCCGCGGCGCACGTCATCGATCTCGACGGCGCTGCGGCCGAGCGCTGGGTGTTGCCGGACTGGGACCTTGACGACGCGGAGCCACGCGGCGGCTATCTCGATTTCGTAGACGGCCAGCCGCGGCTTGTTCTGTTCGACGACTAGCCGTCGCGCCCTAGTCGTCGACGAGTCGATTCAGGCGCGCCGGGTCAACCTTTGGCTCTTCGTCCTGGCCGCCATCGAGTGAAATGCCGCTGCGTTCGAGCGCCGTGATCAGGCGTTCGATTTCACGCTGCTGGGATGCTGCATGATCGACCAGCCCGTGCAACGCCTTGGTCAGCGGATCGTCGCCCTCCAGCGTGATGCCGTACGCAGAAAACCCCATCGCGTTGGCCGCTTCCTCGCGCTGCGCCTCGGTCTCCTTGTGCAAAATGCGCGCGGGGTTGCCCACGGCAGTGGCACCCGCCGGTACGGCCTTGACGACCACCGCGTTCGAGCCGATGCGCGCGCGGTCGCCGACGGAAAAACCTCCAAGCACCTTCGCGCCGGCGCCAACAATCACATTGCGACCCAAGGTCGGATGACGCTTTGCGCCGCGGATCGTCGAGGTTCCTCCCAGCGTGACGCCCTGATAGATGGTCGAGCCTTCGCCGATCACAGCAGTTTCGCCGATCACGATGCCCATGCCGTGGTCGATGAAGACGAAGCGGCCGATCTGCGCACCCGGATGAATTTCGATGCCGGTCAGAAAGCGCCCGATATGCGATATGAAACGCGCCAGCCAATAAAATCCGCTGTTCCAGCACACGTGCGCGGCGCGATGCAGCCATAACGAATGAAGCCCCGGGTAGCACGTCAGGACTTCCCAGCGCGAGCGCGCAGCCGGGTCGCGTTGCAGGATGCAGTCGATGTCTTCCCGAAGACGTGTGAACATGCGAATGATTGTAGCCAGCTAAGTCACTTAAGACGTTTCTTGCGCCCGGCTCTTTCGGAGCGCGACTCGATGATCGCTGCGCTGATGCCACGCAGGACATCGAGTTCGGTGTGCGTTGGCCGCGCCCGATTGAACAGCCGGCGCAGCCGCGCCATCAGGCGCTTCGGTTCGTTGGGGTCCAGATAGCCGATTGCCAGCATCGCCTGCTCTAGATGCGCATAAAGGCCCTCCAGCGCTTCGACACTTGCCGGCGGCTCGTCCTCGGTAAAGCGCGTTTGGGCGGGTTGCACCTCGGCGATGCCGCGCAGTGCCAGCTGACATTCGTAGGCGGCCACCTGCACCGCTTGCGCAAGATTAAGCGAAGGGAATTGCGCACTGGCGGGAATTGCACAGCTGAACTGACAGCGTTCGACATCTTCATTCAGCAGCCCGCTGCGCTCGGTGCCAAAGACAAATGCAACCTCAGCGTCATTGCGCCCCCGAAGCGAGCCGGCGGCCTGGAGCGCTGCGCTTCGAATGTCGAGTAGCGGTGGACCGTACTGACGGTCATAACCCGTCATTGCATACGCGGTGGCAACTCCGGCCAGTGCTGGCGCCAACGTGGGGTGACTCTCGCTTGCGCTCAACACATCGACCGCCCATGTCGCCAAGGCGATCGCATCGTCCTGCTCGCGGTAGTCGGACTGACGCGGATTTACAACGACCAGCCGCTCAAAACCCATCGTCTTGACCGCGCGGGCAGCCGCTCCGATGTTGCCGGGATGGCTGGGCGCGACGAGCACAAACCGTATTCGATCGAACACCGCTGACAACGACCTTGATGGATTGATCGACTAAACTGCGAGATCAGTGTAACCAGGTCCCTACGCCGCCAGCGTCGCGCTGTCGCGCATCATCATGCACCCGATGCTCAATACGGCCATCAAGGCCGCGCGCAAAGCGGGCGCGATCATCAATCGCGCAGGCCTCGACCTCGACCTCGTACGGGTCTCCACCAAAGGCCGCAGCGATTTCGTTACCGAAGTCGACAAAGCCGCCGAAGCGGCGATTCTCGAGATCATTTCGAAAGCCTACCCGGACCACGCCATCCTGGCAGAGGAATCCGGCGCATCGGGAAAATCCGAATACACGTGGATCATCGACCCGCTCGATGGCACCACCAACTTTATCCATGGATTTCCGCAGTATGGAGTTTCGATCGCGCTCCGTCATCGCGAGCACGTGACGCAGGCGGTCGTTTACGACCCGACCCGCAACGAACTTTTTACCGCGACACGCGGCCGAGGCGCATTCATGAACGAGCGCCGTCTGCGCGTGTCGAAGCGCGAACGTCTGGCCGACTGCCTGATCGGAACCGGCTTCCCGTTTCGCGCCTTCGAACATCTCGATGAATACGTTGGGATGTTCAGGAACATTACCGAAGCCACTGCCGGCATACGCCGCCCTGGCGCTGCTGCGCTCGACCTCGCCTACGTTGCAGCGGGACGCCTGGATGGCTTCTGGGAAATCGGATTGTCACCCTGGGACATGGCTGCCGGCAGTCTGCTGATCCTCGAGGCCGGAGGGCTTGTATCCAACTTCAATGGCGAGCCGGGCTTCATGGAAGACGGTCGCATCGTGTGCGCAGCGCCGAAGATTTTTCCGCAGCTGCTGAAGCTGATTGGTGACGTGCACGGAGCACAGAAGGCAGAAGGGTCGCGCGGCTCTCATCTACCGGTACATTGAGTTTGCGATTCAGGAATTGGAGGAAGCATGTTGAAACGTGTCATCGCCGGGGCTGCGGCGTGCGCGATGGCGGCGCTCACAACGCTCGCGCTCGCGCAGACCTACCCTGTTAAGCCGGTGCGCATCATGGTCGGCGCCAACGCGGGTGGCGGCACCGACATCATCGCGCGCGTGCTTGCGGAAAAATATCAGGCGGCGATGGGCCAACCGTTTGTCGTCGAGAACCGGGCCGGCGCATCGAACACGATCGCCGCCGACCTGACCGCGAAGGCGGCGCCCGACGGGTACACGCTGCTGCTGGCGACCAACACCGGCCAGGCGATCGCGCCGCATCTGATCAAGCTCAGCTTTGACACCAACAAGGATCTGATTCCGCTCGCACTGATCGTCACAGTGCCGAACGTGCTGGTCGTCGCGCCGAATCTACCGGCGAACAACGTCAAGGAGCTGATCGCGCTGATCAAGGCCAAGCCCGATGCGTTCTCATACGGCTCCTCAGGCGTGGGCAGCACTCAGCACCTTGCAGGCGAAGCGTTCAATCTTGCCGCCGGGACCAAGGCATTGCACATTCCGTACAAGGGCTCTGCGCAAGCTCTCGCCGATCTTGTCGGCGGGCAGATTCAATTGGACTTCGACACCACGTCGTCGGCGATGGCGTTCATCAAAGGCGGCAAGGTCAAGGCGCTCGCGGTGATGAGCCCGCAGCGCACACCCGAGCTGCCCGATGTGCCGACGCTGGCCGAAGCCGGGCTTCCAGGCGTCGAGATGACGACCTGGTATGGCCTGTTCGTAACCGCAGGGACGCCGAAGGATGTCGTCAACCGGCTCTACGCGGAGACGATCAAGGTACTGCAGTTGCCCGACGTGCAGAAGCGGCTCGTTGCGCTCGGCGGTGAACCGGGCAAGGCGACGCAGGAGCAATTCGCCGCGCTGGTGAAGTCCGACTACGATCGTTTTGGCCGGCTCATCAAGGACGCCAACGTGAAAATCGAGCAGTGAAGCCGACTATCGCACTGTTTACAGGGGACCCAGCCGGAATCGGACCCGAACTCATCGCACGCTTGCTCGCCGACAGCACCGCGCAGCAGACCGCGGACATCCTGTTGATCGGCAGTTGCCCGGTCATGGACCAAGGCATGCGCAGCGCGAACGTGCAGGTCAATCTGGATTCTGGTGCCGCCGCGCGCTCACCGTCGCGACCGAGGCTCGTGGACTGGGCCCACGTCGATGAAGGCGATTTCGCGGTTGGCGCCGCCGCGCAGAAGAACGGCCAATACATGCTCGACGGCCTGGCACTGGGTGTCGATCTCTGCCGGCGCGGCATCGCAGATGCAATGTGCTTCGCGCCGCTGAATAAAGCGGCATTGCGCGCCGGCGGGATGCAGCATGCCGACGAGCTCCATTATTTCTGCGAGCTTCTCGACTTTCACGGCAGCTGCGTCGAATTCAACGTTCTGGAATCGCTGTGGACCTCGCGCGTGACGTCGCACGTTCCGCTGAAAGACGTGAGTGCACTGATCACACGTGAAGGTGTCGCAGACGGAGTCGAGCTGCTGACGCGCGGACTGGCGTCGACCGGCATCAAGGCGCCGCGCGTCGCCGTCTGCGGACTGAACCCGCACAACGGCGACAACGGGGCATTCGGTACCGAAGAGCTCGACACCATCGGCCCCGGCGTCGAGATCGCGCGTCAGCGCGGCTTCCCCGCCGATGGTCCTTTCCCGGCTGACACGATTTTCGTGCGCGCGCTGCGCAAGGACGGTGCCGGCTACGACGGCGTGCTCACGATGTACCACGACCAGGGTCAGATCGCGATGAAGCTGATGGGCTTCGA
>JBDUCU010000077.1:0-14076 GCA_040003315.1 Burkholderiaceae bacterium
CACTACAACTTGCCAGCGCAAGCGTCGCGATAACAACAGCCGAAACCGGCAATCCGATATAAACGACGTTCTTACCAAGGAACATAGTCGTCTCCCCCTAGAGTAGGCGCACTGTACCTTCGAGCCGCATGGTTGTCGCGTCCAGCATCGGTGGCGATGCTCATTTGCTGGTTGGTGTGGCCGCCGAGCTCGAATCGGTCGCAGTCGTAGCAGAACTCGATCGAGCCGGCGTGACAGTCGCGCTGGGTGAAGCGTCACTGGCCGAGGGCGCAGCACTCGTCGTCGTCGCCCCCGCTGTGTTGGGTCGGGTTGCAATCGCTGCGGACAGGCTACTCAAGTCCGGCGGCGCCATCGCCAATTTCAGGCGATCCGCGCCGACACCCACCGTCTTCGCAAGAGTCTGCGCCAGTTCAAGATGCTCGCGTTTTCCAGACACTCCTTTCTCTGCGAGTGCCCGCACATCGGGGTTTGCAGCCTCGCGCAAAGCTCTCTCGAACAAAGCCACCGCTTCCTGATGTGCGGCCACGCCGATTTGCGCCGCGTACTCGCGATCAAACTCGGCCCCCGCTAAACCGCGCAGCCTTTCCAAGTGCACCGAGTGCGGTGGACTCATGGCCGTCGGCGGCGCCATACCTGCGCTCGTCGCAGCCTGTCTCAGGTCCTCACCCGCCCGGGTATGGTCATCGACCATCTTTTGAGCGAACGAGCGCACGTTGGCGTTCTGCGACTTATCCAGAGCCAATCGACCGGACTCGATCTCGAGCATGTCGCCGCTCGACGCAAGGATAAAAAACTCGCGATCGGCTGCGGCCATTGTTGCGCCTGACGATGACGCCGACGACGGCGCGGCATCCGCAGGCGGAGCCGCGGTGTTCGTCGGCGGGTTCGGCGTAGTCACGACCGCGGTCGTGCTGCCAGTCGCGCGATTCGTGCGATCCGAGCAGGCCGAAATCGAGAAGATGGCTGCGGCCGCTGCAACCAGTGGCAGCAGCGGTCGCCGGCTGTCAGCGTTCATATGGTCACCAGGCGCGTCCCACGCCGCCTCGCGGGCTATGCAGTCGCTTTGTGGCTGTTGCGCAGCGCCTTGATCTGGTCGTGGTTGCGCCGCGAGCCTTCGTACTGCCGGCGAACGATCTGCTCCACTTCGGCCGGCAAGTCCTTTTCCAGCGCTTTGCGATACCGATTCAACGCCATGTCCTCGCCGCGCTCGCACTCGTTCAGCATGGCCTGATCGTCATCGAGCGCGACAGCGCCCCGTACGGCAATCCAGCCGCGGTGTGCGGCACCCGACACGGTGCCGCTGGTGTCTGGCTTGCCTCCAAAGCGCGTCACCAGCGTCTGCAGCTCCTGGGCGGCCTGCTGGCATTCCCCCGCACGTTGCGAAAACACGCGTTTCAGGTCCGCGGACTTGGCGTGCTCGGCGCAGGTTTGGAAACCGTATTCACCATCCTTACAATTCTCGATAAGGTCATTGAGTGTCTCGACGACATCATCACGATCCATACGTGCTCTCCCTGAGTGTGAGTACTGTGGGCTTTCTCGGCAGTTTTCGTGCCCGTCAAGGCGATTCGGCACCGGTCTTGCTTTAAATTGGCGTCAATGTGTCGGGGCCGTTAGCGAGGGGAATGCATTGATTCAACACAGCATTGCGAAGTCCAGTGACCGCTCTGGACCGCACCTGCTCGACATCACGATGTTCTGGAGTCCGAGCGGTGGCGGAGTGTCGCGCTACCTTCGCAGCAAGCACGCCTGGATCGAGCAACACACGCACTGGCGTCACACGATCGTGGCAGCCGGACCGGCGACATCCGAAACGCAGGGTATCGGCGCGGTGCCGCTGCCATTTTCCGGCGGCTACCGATTTCCGCTCCACCGGGCCGCGGGCGCGCGTGCCATCGTTCGCCATCGTCCCGACCTGATCGAGGTGGGCGACCCATACCGGTTCGCATGGTCGGCGCTCGACGCGGGCCAGCAACTCGGCGTACCCACGGCTGCGTTCTATCACTCAAACCTCGACGCGTTAAGCGATCACCGTCTGACGCGCGCTCTGCGCCCGGTGGTGCGTCGGTACCTGCACCATCTCTACCACCAGTTCGACGCGGTGTTTGCCGGCAGCCAATGGTCTGCCGAGACGCTGCGCGGCATCGGTCTCAACAATGTCGTTCTGCAGCCGCTCGGCGTGGACTGCTCGATTTTCAATCCGAACGCGCGCGACGAGACGTGGCGAAGCGAGTTGGGCTACAGCGCCTCCGACATCGTTCTGCTGTACGCCGGACGCTTCGCGCCCGAAAAAAATCTGCACCAGCTGTCTGATGCGGTCGGCAAACTCGGCGCTCCGTTCGTGTTGGTTACGATTGGCGACGGGCCACGTCGCCCAAGCGGCGCACGCGTCCGTGTACTGCCGTATCAATCTTCGCCGACGGAATTGGCGCGTGCGTTGGCAAGTGCCGATCTCTTCGTGCACGCCGGCGACCAGGAAACGTTCGGCCTCGCGCCGTTGGAAGCATTGGCGTGCGGTACACCTGCGATCATGCGCGCGCGCGCTGGACTGTTGGATCTGATCGACAACCGCGCGGCTATCGGCGTGGTCAGCGATGGCGCCGGCGTGCTGGCCGATATGATCGCGTCCGTCGCCCCGCACGCTGAATCGTTGCGGGCGGCCGCGCGCGCGCGGGCACTTGAGTTCGATGCGAACCTCACTTTTTCGCGCCTGCTGAGCCGGTACACGGCGTTGTGCTCCGCGCCGCAGCAGCGCGACGCCGAATCCAACGAAGAGCGCTATGCAGCCCGAGCTACCGACGGCATCTGAGGCGGCGTCGCCCGAACGCTGGCTTTGCGTCTCGTTGCATGACGTCGCGCCCGCGACATGGACCCATTGTCAACACGTGCTCGACGCGGTGCGCGAGGTTGCCGATATTCCCCTGACGTTGCTGGTGGTGCCGGCATATCACGGCGAATGCTCGGCCCAACCCCCATTCGAGCAAGCGATGCACCTGCAACTTGCGGCCGGGCACGAGTTGGCCCTGCATGGGTATTTTCACGCCGATCCGGGCACTCCTGATGGAATCGTCGATTGGATGCGACGGCGTGTGTATACGGCCGGTGAAGGCGAATTCTGCGCAATTTCCGAGGCCGAGGCGAGCGAGCGATTGACACTTGGGCAGCGCTGGTTCGAGGCCAATGGTTGGCCACTGGCGGGGTTTGTAGCACCCGCGTGGCTGCTTGGGTCCGGCGCAAAAAGGGCTCTCCGCGCCCGTTCCGATCTGCAGTACACCAGCACGTTGACGGAGTTGATTGTTCTGCCGGAGGCGTATTCGATCGATGCGCCCTGCCTCACCTACAGTGTCCGGCAGGCATGGAGACGCCCAACATCGATTGCGTGGAATGGTTTGCTGGCGCAGGTCACCCGCGGCACGTCTGTGCTGCGTCTCGGACTGCATCCTCACGACGCTGAGTTCAAGGCGGTGCGACTTTCCTGGCAACGCCTACTCGAACGCGCACTGACTCAGCGCACTGCTGTAACCAAAGCTCAGTTCGTTCATCGCTGGCGGCTGCAGCAGGCGGCAAAACCTACAGTGACTGAGCGACCCAGGCAGCGAGCCGCGCTGCAGTTCTAGCGCCTCACCGGGAACGCGCCGTGCTCGCATCGGTGCTTTGTATGGAGGACAACACAGTGAACAATTTACGGGTTCTCATTCTCGGATTTTCTTTGATGGCGGCGGCACTTCCGGTGTCAGCCGACATCGTCGAAGGGCGCACGGCCAATGGTCGCGCCTACGTCAGCGGTGGCATTGGACTTGAGGAGTCCGAACGGATGAAGCAGATGGCGGATGCCTATCCCCTGCAGTTGCTCGTTACTTCGCGGGCGGGTGCTTATTTAGCCGATGCACTCGTCACCGTCGTCGATGCCAACGGTCAGAAGATATTGGCCTTAACACTCGATGCGCCTTGGCTATTGGTCGACCTCGCCCCCGGCGGGTACCAGATCTCGGTAACGAGCGCCGGGCGGGTGCAACAGCGAAATCTCCGGCTCGTATCGGGCAAGCACGAGCGGGTGGTGATTCAATTCGATGTTCCCGCTGATACCGCCAAGAACCCAGCATTCCCCGTCAAATGAGTGTTGCAAGGTGTGGCACGCAGATTGCTGACAAGCATCACGCAATCAATCGTCGATGACAGTTGGTTGTTTGGCCCGCGTCCCTTCCCTCCCCTTCCCCGAGACGCCGGGTCTTTCCAAAACCCCGCGCTCGCGCGGGGTTTTTTTCGCACGCATTTTCTGGCATTGAACCTGCGACAATTGATGGGGGAGAAAGCACATGGCGACGATCATTGCAGCTCGAGTTCAAACACAGCAGCGCGCCCAGGATCTGATGCAGCAGCTGCAGTCGCTGGGGATTGCACCGGCACACATGCAGGCGTTCTACGTTAACCCGCCAGGGCAACATGACCTGTTGTCCACCGGAGGCGATGTCGACGCGGACAGCGGAACACAGGAGGCCGGCCTCGGTCAGGCATCGGGGGTGGCCATTGGAGCAGCAGCCGGCCTGGCGGCAGGTGCCGTTGCCGGTGCGGTCATTCCGCCACTGGCACCGATCGTCGCGGTTGCCATGGCAGGCGTCGGCGCTCACGTTGGCGGGATGGCCGGGGCATTGACCTCCACGCGGCCAAGTCATGAGGAAAAACGCCAAACCGAAACGGTGACACCGGATAGCGATGCCGTCGGCATGAGGCGAGGCGGCATGATGCTGGCCGTGCGAGTCGATCCTGCTCAGGAAAATGCGGTGGTCGAGCTGCTGAAGGCTGCCGCAGTTGAAGATCTGGAGCGCGAAGAAGGCGAATGGCGCGATGGCCAATGGGTCGACTTCGACCCTCTCAGTCCTCCGAAAAAGATCGGGGTCGAGGCGCGGACCTGAAACAGGGTGCCGAAACTCTGATCAGTAGATCAGTACGACTGACAGACCCACGATTGCACCGATAACCGCCCCGGCAGCAACGTCGCTGGGATAGTGCAGCCCCAGCGCAACTCGCGACAGCGCAATGAGCACAACAAGCGGAAGCAGTGCGGCCCCGACCATCAGAAAATGCCACGTGAAAACCACTGCAAAAGCGACCGCGTGCAAGGTGTGGCCGGAGGGAAAACTAAACTTATCCAGCGCACGCACGCATGCGCGTATATCGGGGCATGCGACATAGGGACGAGGACGTCCGATCGAGTGCTTGAGACCGAAATAAAGAGGCAGATTCAGAAGTCCCGCAAGTACCATCTGAGCGGCCACATCGCGCCCGTGAGTTCCTCCGAGCAACGCAAGCCCGGCGATCAACACATACCAGAAAAACCCATCGCCGAGCTTGCTGACGACGACCAGCGCCTTGACCGGCGTCTGGTAGCGCGCCACTCGGTGCAGCCACCGCGCCCACACCAGATCGCGCGCAACCCACACGTCACGACGAGTGTTACGCAGGGCACGATTCAGCAATAGGTGCTTCGATTGCATGCGCCGCGTCCGAAAAGCAAAATTCCAATCGATTGATGACCGTGTTCCAGTTCGCCGTCAGCGCAGCGCGGCGCGCTCCTGACCGCATCATGCCCAGCCACCGGAACTGATGCGCCAGCGCACACGCCCCCGCGATGAATCCCTGCCGGTCCTCTGGTGCAACAAGGATACCGCTGGTGCAATCGTCGATATGAACAGCCGCGGCACCCGAGCGGAACGCGACTACCAGCAGTCCCGAGGCGAGCGCCTCCAGCGTGACGTTGCCGAACGTTTCAGTGAGGCTGGGAAACAAGAAGATGTCTGCCGATGCGTAGTGCTCAGCCAACGCAGCGCCGCGCTGAGTGCCGGTGAAAATCACATTAGGGTACGTTCGCGCAAGCTTCTGGCGCAGCGGGCCATCTCCGACGACCACGAAACGCGCAGCCGGAATGCGCGCACGAACGGCTTCAAACGCCTCAAACGCAAGCGGAACGTTCTTTTCCGATGCCAGGCGACCGACATACAGCAGCACAGGCGTGTTCTTATCGACACCCCACGAGCGGCGCAGTTCGGGATTGACGTGCTGCGGCGAAAAACTTTCAGGATCAACGCCTCGACCGACGACTTCGACCTGTCTGAAGCCCTGCTCAATCAGCGCTCGGCGCATCGCAGGAGTTGGCACGAATGTTCGATCGGTCGCGTTGTGAAATGTTTTCAGGTATCCGCCCACTACACCGCGCAGCCAGCCAAAGCCGTAGTGCTCGCTGTACTGATCGAAGTTTGTCCGAAAGTCCGACGTGACCGGCACGCGAATGGCGCGCGCGGCGCGAATTGCTGCCCAGCCAAGCGGTCCTTCAGTTGCCACATGCACGAGTTCGGGGCGCGATGCATTCCAGCGCTTGGTCAGACGCGAAACGACCGGCAAGCCGATACGCAGGTCGCGATACATCGGAATCGGCACCCCAGGAGCTCGGAGTTCGGTCCGCGTGTCGCATTTGCTTTCGTGAGGCTGACGCGGTCGGACTAGGTCAACGGCATGGCCCCGCGCGCGAAGTCCGCGCACAAAGCGGTCGACAGTCAATGCGACCCCATTGATTTCCGGCGGGTAAGTCTCAGTGACGTATGCAATGCGCACGGTGGGTGCTCTAAAGCAACATCGATGCCCGAGATTACCGTGCCAGCTGGCGCATTTATGCAGGGTGCTGGATCACGGCCACAAGAAGGCGACTGGCGCTGCTATGGCGTGCTACTACCAACCCCGTCGAAGTCAGTGCGGTCGTTCGTTCAGGCTGCGCCGTACCAGCACACGCAAGCGACGAGTAATCGGATCTGCGCGGCGGTCGATCGGCAGTCGATCAGGATGATCCGAAGGATCGCGGCTGACCTTGTCCGTCACTGGTATCAAGGGAAAGGGAATGCCCTTTGGAAACTCGTCCATTGCGTCTCTCTCAAATAGCTTTTTTGTGGGTGAGCAATCAGAATGCCGGTCACCCTGCGGCATGACCGCATGCTCAACAAGAGTTGTAGCCGCGATTGTAGGCGCTGCGCGTTTCGTTACCATTCCCGAAAATTTGTGGCATGGATCGAGCGAGGATTTTTCTGTCCGCTCTGATAGGTGGCGGTAGGCTAGACCTTGCGC
Organism: Burkholderiaceae bacterium; assembly: GCA_040003315.1. Lineage (GTDB taxonomy): Bacteria > Pseudomonadota > Gammaproteobacteria > Burkholderiales > Burkholderiaceae_F > JACCZX01. The sequence continues at coordinate 7,114 of JBDUCU010000077.1, forward strand.
AGAAACACCTTGCGGCCCGCGGAACGAGGCGCCGCACCGGCCGCGGTTGTGTCGCCGGAGCTATCCGCCGCCGCAACCCGCCGGCGGCGCCGACGCAGCCCGATGCCTAACAGCGCCCGCATCGTCGGCAGCTCCGGACGGCCCCTATCAAGATAGACGCACCATAGACGCAGATTCTTCGAACGGCGCGCGGCGCTGCGAATGATGACAAGCAGCGGCACGGCGAGGAATGCACCAGCCACACCCCACATCCAGGCGCACACCATCACCGCGAGAAACACGAACAGCGGGCTCATTTCGAGTCTGCGACCAACGATCCAGGGCGCAACGAAATTGCTTTCGATCACGTTGATGATTGCGTAGGCGACGGCCGGCGCGATGATCTCGCCGAAGGTGGTAAACGTGATCGTCCCCGCCAGCAGCAGCAGCACGATGAACACCAGAGGCCCCAAGTAAGGAATGAAGCCGAGCACCGCAATGATGACGCCCCACAGGACCGGGCTGGGCAGCCCTACGGCCGTCATTGCAAACGTGGTGGCGATGCCGACCCCTGCGTTTATCATCGCTTGCGTGCCCAGGTAGCGAGCGATATCGCGCTGTGCTGCGCGAAACCCACCGAGTACCGCGACCCGCACGCGACGCTTCGGAATGGCCTCGACCGTACGCGCCATCAACCAGCGCTCGGAAGCGAGAAGGAAAAAAAGCAGGATGACGGTGGCCACTGCCGATACGGCGATCCATGCTGCCTGCTTGATCAACGACCCGGTAAGCGCAATGCCTTCGATAGTGATTCGGTCCTTCAACGCATCGGGTGCAGCAGTCGCCGGCGCAGGGACGATTTCCGCCGCCGCGCGTCCTTTGGGCGTCACCGCAGATCTGAGCGCAACTTGCGGTGGCGCGAGGAAGGGCACCGACCTGCGGAACGTTTCATAGGATTCGATCCATTGCTGCACCGAGGTCGGCGCGCGCGAGATCCATGCGCTAGCCGGGGCCGCGAGCCGGCTCGCCAGCAGTCCCAGAATGAGCAACAGACCGAAGACTACAACCGCTGCGCCAAGGGCGTCGTTGACGCCGCGGCTGCGCAGACCACGTACCAGCGGAGCCAACAGAAAGGTCAGGATGATCGCAATCGCTACCGGCAGCACGATCTCGCGCGCGCTCTGCAGCAGAAAAATAAGTGCAACGGTGGCAATCACCTTGACGGCAAACGGGACGCGCTGCCGTTCCGGCGTCGCCGACGTCAAAGGCATCGATGGAAGCTTGGGTTCAAGCGGTTTCGGCAGTGCGCCCGATGGGACTGGGCTCGCGCTGAGCGTAGCCCTCAAGCCGGTTGTAAAGCGTTTTCAGGCTGATGCCAAGTGTTTCGGCGGCGCGTTTCTTGACATTTCCACAGCGTGCCAACGTCGCCATCGTCACTCGTTCTTCGATCTCGTTCAATGGAGTCCCAATGCGGACTGTGATCACGTCGTCTTGTTCGTCGATGTAGGGCGACGCGTCCGGTGGCGCGCCATCGTCGATCACGATGTCCGCCAAGATGTAAGCGCGCTGGACGTAGTTCTTTAGCTCACGAACGTTGCCGGGCCATGAATGTTGATACAGGGCCGAGATGGCACGCGGCGAAAACTGCTTAGCCGTCTGTTCGGTCGCATTGAGCTCGCCAAGGAAATGCTCTGCGAGCATTTGCAAATCGCTTCCTCGATCGCGCAAAGGCGGCAGCTGCACCGGAAACACGTTGAGCCGGTGAAACAAATCCTCGCGAAATTTGCCCTCGACCAGGGCTTTACCAGGCTGTTTGTTGGTGGCGGCGATGATTCTAACGTCGGTAGCGATCGGCTGCGTGGTGCCAACTCGTACAAACGTCCCGGTCTCGAGCACACGCAGCAGCTTTACCTGCAGCGATAGGGACATTTCGGTAATTTCATCGAGCAGGATCGTGCCGCCATTGGCGCGCTCAAAGAATCCCTTGTGCTGCCGGTCTGCGCCGGTGACGCTGCCCTTTTCATGACCGAACAATTCGCTTTCGATCAGCTGCGGCGATATAGCGCCGCAATTGATCGCAAGAAACGGAGAGCGCCTGCGCTTCGACAGATCGTGAATCGTGCGCGCCGCGAGTTCCTTGCCGGTTCCGCTGTCACCCACGAGAAGCACGGTCGCCGAGGTGGGTGCCACGCGTGCCATTTTGTCGTACAGCGCCTGCATCGGCAGCGATGATCCGTAAAGGTGGCCGAAGCGCCCGACTTTGCGCAACTCGTCGCGAAGCTCGCCGATTTCGTGCTTAAGATCGGCAGTGCGAGGCTGGCGCCGCAGTATATTGGTCAGCCGCTCAATCTCGAGCGGCTTGGTTAAATAGTCTGTGGCACCCACGCGCAACGCTTCAACGGCGCTGTCGATTGATGCGTGGCCGGTAACCACCACGATTTCAGTTTCAGCAATGTGGTCGAGATCGCCAACCAATTCGATGCCATTGCCGTCTGGCAACTGCAAATCAGTCAAGAGGACGTCGGGCTGTCGGCGTACCAGCTGGGCTCGCGCTGCACGCAGGGTTTCCGCTGCGGCGACGGTGAAACCCTCGCGCTGTGCGACTTCAGTTAACCAGTCGCGTGTGTCGCGGTCGTCGTCAACGATCAAGGCGTGGGGCACGGCGCATTCCTAAGGCCATCACATCGCAACGAAGCATAAAACGCGCCTCGATCCAGATAAAAAATGACTCAAGCAAGCGTTCCGCCGTTCATATACTGGCGCACGCAACGCAGCAATTTAGAAATCGCCGCACGAAAAATCGGAACAGGCCCGGGCATCGGGCCTGTTCCCACAATTACGGTTAGCTGGCGGGCTTGACCGCGATCGCGTTCTGTACCTCTTTGACGCCAGGTACCGCGGCTGCGATCTGGGCGGCGCGCTGACGTTCGTTTTCACTGACGGCGAAACCCGACAGTTGAACAACACCTTTCAGCGTCTCGACGTTGATGCGTGTCGCGGCCACATCCTTGGATTCGGCAAAGCGCGCTTTGACGCGCGTGGTGATCGTCGCATCATCGACCACGTCACCCACTGTCCTCTGCCCGGTGGCGACCGAGCAGCCTGCGCTGTAAACGGCCGCGAGAGCGACCATAGCGGCAACTAGCACGTTCTTCATTGTGTTTCCTCTAGAGTTTATGAACGGGAACGCGCGGCACTGCAATTCCACGCTCCGCTAACGTTGCAACATGCGTGCCCGTTCCAAGCGTCGGAGCGGGCGACAGCCATATCGGCAGGCCTCCGAATGTAGCGACAAGACGCCGAACGCCGCCAGGCAGGTGCGGCACGCAAACTGCTGAACGCCTTGATCCAGTTGGAAAGTTGTGGGGGGTTGCAATGCCATTAAGAGGCGAGTGCTTGCGGTGGCCACCGCAGCGCGGAAAAAAATCAGCGAACCCCGCTAAATCAGCGGGACGCGTCGCGCGCTGCAGGCCGATGAACAGCCTGCTCCTACAAGTGAGCCATTTCGCCAGCCGCACGAGCGCGACGAGTCCGCTGATCAGCATTCGACGGCACCTCGCGGCATCATCAAGCAAGCGCACGACGATTTGGCGAGCGGTCAGGTCGATACCGATTGCCATAACAACGCGGCTGACGTCGTCGAAGGTTCGGCGACATCGCGCAAGTCCACGAGGACGTAGTGAGCGTGCTCGACCGATTGCGAAGAGGCCGACGCCCCCACAGCGGATCGAATTGACGACGCATGCGCGTTGGTCCGCGGACGCCGCGAATGAAATTCAGTTGACCGATGCCATTGCGCGCTTGTTGCGCCAGCAATCGCTTCTCGCGCATCGCTTCGCCGCACCATGCTACGACTGCGGAAGCAAGCTCGGCTTCTCGAAGCTGCGCGTTTAAACGCACCCGATGTCGGCACGCGACTTGCTTGGGTTCTTCGTTGCTTACAATTTTCGCGCCGACACTTGATAACGCAACTTTAGCTGCCTCCCGCGGCGCCGTATGCCTCATGCAATCACGCCCAGCAATGCCGCATCGACCGGTGCTTGCTGCTAGCTCCGAAGACGACTGCGAAAGGCCTTGTTTCGAATGAATGCTCCGGTTATTCGCAACGAGCAACGCCAGCATCAAACGCTGACGCCTCGGTTGCAGCAGGCGGTTCGTCTGCTGCAGTTGTCATCGCTCGATTTTGCGCAGGAAGTCAATCAAGCGATGGGCAACAATCCCTTCCTTGAGCCTGACGAAGCCGAGCCCGAAACGGTGGTGGCGCCCGACGGCACGTCGGAGCAACCGACGGTCGAGGAAGCCGCTGCCGCTCCTGCCAGCGCCGAAGGAGCCTCGGAGGCTCCGACCGACAACGCATGGGAAGGCGAAAGCTGGTCCCAGTACGGTCCCACTCGCCGCAATGGCACCAGCGACCAGGACTTTGACTTTTCCGATGTCACGCCCGCCGCTCAGTCGTTGCGCGACCATTTGCTTGCGCAGTCCAAGTGGCTTGCGTCATCACCGCGTGATCGAACACTGATGGCCACAATCATCGACGGGCTTGATGACGATGGCTTTCTGCGGATGGATCTGGAAGAGTTGAAGATGCTGTCCGGGCTCGCCCCGACTCCGGACGATGACGAGATGGCGATTGCTCTGAAGCTTGTGCAGTCGCTCGAGCCGGCAGGCGTTGGCGCGCGCAATCTGCGCGAATGCTTGCTGCTGCAGCTGCGCGATGAAGAGGACCCCGCGACCTCGCTCGCGCATCACCTTGCAAAACAAATCGTTACCGAGCATCTGGATCGTCTCGCGATGCGCGATATCTCCGGACTCGCGCGCGTGATGGGGGTTGCCGAGCACGCGGTTTCTCAGGCGGCCGATTGCATCCGCCGACTTCAGCCGCGGCCGGGCTGGAAATTCGGTGCACCGAATACCCGCTTCGTGACGCCTGATGTCGTGGTACGAAAGATTCGAGGAAACTGGACCGTGACGCTAAACCCGGCGGTGGTGCCGCGGATCCGGTTAAATCGCATGTACGCAGACTTGTTCCAGAGTCATCGCGACGCTCGCCATTCCGACCTGGCTGCGCAGTTGCAAGAGGCGCGCTGGACCGTACGCAACGTCGAGCAGCGGTTTGCCACGATTCTTCGCGTGGCGCAGGCGATCGTGCAACGACAGCGTCACTTTTTTGACTATGGCGAGCTCGCAATGAAGCCGCTCGGTTTGCGCGAGATCGCCGACGAGTTGGGATTGCACGAGTCGACCGTATCGCGAGTCACAAACAACAAATACATAGCGACCGCGCTGGGCGTGTTCGAGTTGAAGTACTTTTTCTCGCGCGCTTTGACGACAACCAGCGGGGGCACTTGCTCGGCGACCGCGATTCGGAGCGCTATCAAGGACATGATTCACGAAGAAAATACGAAGGAACCCTTGTCCGATGCTCACATTGCACGCCTGCTGGCAAGACAAGGTTTGCAGGTGGCGCGCCGCACCGTGACCAAGTATCGCCAAATGATGCGCGTGCCGGCGTACGAGATGCGCCGGCGCAAAGGGTAGGTCGCAGCCCGCGGAACGACTCTGCAGCGATGTTTTGCGTTGATTGTGTTTGCCCTCATTCGCCGACTCCGTGACCTTACCCGCACCTGTTAAGCCCGAGTTGCCGGTAGCACCGGCGCCCGTCAAAACGCCGGTCGCGCCGCCGCCGGTGGAAGAGCCGCCGTTCAACGACCCCGAAGAAGACGCGCCGATCGAGGAGCCCGAGCCATCACCCAGGGAAGTGCCGCCGCTCGACGAGCCCAAGCCAGAGCCCGTCGATGACCCCATGCCCGACACACCACCGCTCGAGGATCCAGGCTCGCACCCGCCGGTCGTCGAACCGCTGCGCTGACTCCGCGCGTCAGACAACTGACGTTGCTGCCGCCGCGCGAGATTTCGTTTGGCATACGGGATCCGGTTGGGTCGACGGATCGCAGTGCAAGCGGAGAGGGCGGGGCTGATGGGATTCGAACCCACAACAACTGGAATCACAATCCTTGGCATCGAACGAGGTTTAGCGCGAGTTTCAGGCGGTCGTGGGAACAAATTTTGAAACTTATGCCCAGGTTTTCGGCGCGTTCCGGAAGGTTCGTTCCAATGATGATGTCCACGACCCGTTGACACCTGTTCGATGCGGCTTTGGCCGAGTTCACCAACCGCCCTCCGATTCACTTTCGGTAGCGACTCTCGAGGTCGGCATCGTCGAGCGCGAGAGAAGCATCGCTGCCGCCAAGCAAGCACGCCACCAGCGTACGTAGACCCGCCGCGATCCGGCACGTAGCGCGCATACCCAGGTGGTGAATCCATTCGTGGCCACGAACGTCATTTAAGCAAGCGATGTTGCAGGCGTGATCAAGCCTCACGTGCCGAACGTAGAGGCTTCAGTTCTCGATTGCGTCGATGGCCTCAACGACACGGCGCACCGCCTCCTTCTCGGCCTCCGTCAGGTACGGGTTCCAGCAGTCCATCAATAGGATCAAGCGCGGCCGGTCGGAGCGATTCCACGCCTCGTGTTCATAGGTGTCGTCGAACAGGATCGGTTCGCCCTCGCGCCAGCGCTGCTCGACCCCGGCTACGTTAAGCGCGCAGTCGGGCGGAACCACCAGTGGCAGGTGAAACACGAGCCGCGTGTTCGTCACCCCGTAATGAGGCAGGATCGATGACTGCGGGCGTATCACCGAGAAGCAGATTTCGGGCGCCTGGCGGGCCACTCGGCACAGCTCGATCGACTCGAGCAACTCGCTGGTGCGCGGGCAGCGCTCGTGGTTAGCGTCGTAGCGGACGCCGTGCCGGTAGAAGAAGTACGCGTCCCACGCCGGATTCTCGGCGACGCCGCCGAGCGACTTGGGTGCCTTCTGGCCGGGTTTCAGGTCGAGGAAGCTGACAAAGTCGCGATCCTCGCGCAGCAGTTTTGCGGCTTCGTCGCGGATTTCCTGCCATGCATCGCGCAGCGTCGCTGCCCATGGT
>JBDUCU010000182.1:0-4125 GCA_040003315.1 Burkholderiaceae bacterium
GCAATCGATTTGACCAGCGCGTGCAGCGTACGTTGCAGCTGCACGACACCGGCGTTGCGCTCGCGAGCGCTTTCGTCCATATAAAGCCGTTTATTGATTTCGAGTTGGAGGCTGTGGCGGCCGGCACCAGGGCTCGAATACGCCTTGACCAGCTCGACGCCCTTGTACGGATCGTTCACCCGGACGGCGTGGCCCATGGCCGAAAGTTGGGCTCGAACGAATTCGGTGAACGCGGGGTCGCAGGTCGTGCCATCGCGGTCGCCTAGAACGAAGTCGGGTCGCAGCGAACCTTCTCCGCCTTCGGCCATCCGGCCTCCGACGGAATTCATCGAGTGACAGTTGACGTGATAGACCTTGCCAAAACGTGCATGAGTGCGGCTTAAAAGCCGCTGCAGCGCGCGATGATACGGCGCGTGGCAGCGCTCGATACGTGCAACGACTTCATAGACCGAAAGCTTGCGTCGGTAAATCGCGCGTCCGTCGTCGAGCGTGCGCCAGATCAGCGCCTTGCCGTTGGCGGCTTTGCCGCTCGGTACGTGTGCGTGCGGCCAGGTGCCGCCTTCGATCAAGTCGAGATCGATGTCGCCCGAATGACGGTTCGGATCGAGGTAGGTGCGCGGTGTTTGGGCCGCAAGCAGCGTGACCCCGAGCTCGGTCGCCGGCATATAAAGTTCATCGACGAAACAGTCTTCGCCGTCGCGCAAATCGAACTCCGATACGGCGGCGTCGAAATCCGGCGGAAAGTCAAAACCGGAATGTGGAGAATCGAGCACCAGCGCGATCTGCGACTCGCGGGGGCCATGAAGGCGAAAGGTCGAGTCGCTCATTGCCGAGTTGCCGAGCGCGTCACATCGTTCAAGTGACATGCCGACCAGTGTGCCGGGGTGATCTCGCGCAACGCCGGCACCTCCGTTGTACAGCGCGGCATCGCAGACGGGCAGCGCGGATGAAAGTGGCATCCTGGAGGCGGTGCAAGCGGCGAAGGGATCTCACCCTTGATCGGCACGAACGTGCGTCGTCTGCGATCGATGCGCGGCACTTCGGCGAGAAGCGCCTGCGTATAAGGATGGTTGGCGAGTGCGAACAGCGTTTCGGTCGCTGCGATCTCGACCACACGCCCGAGATACATCACGACGACGCGATGGGACAGGTGCCGGACCACGCCCAGATCGTGGCTGATGAATAGATAGGTCAGCTGAAATTGATCGCGCAGATCCATGAACAGGTTGAGGACCTGCGCCTGAATCGAAACATCGAGCGCCGCGACCGCTTCGTCGCACACCAGGAACTCGGGTTTGACGGCCAGTGCGCGCGCGATGCCGATGCGCGCTCGCTGGCCGCCTGAAAACTGGTGCGGATAACGCCGCACGTAAGCCGGATCGAGCCCGACGCTCTTTAAGAGTTGCGCCACGTAGTCCTCGAGCTCGTTGGCGTCGACCAAGCCGTGCACGCGCGGCGCCTCGCCGATGATCTGCGCCACGCGCATGCGGGGATTCAGCGATGCGAACGGATCCTGGAAAATCATCTGGATCGGGCGCCGGGCGCCGCTCATTTGCCCGACCGCATGCGCAACGGGCTGCCCCCGATAACGCACGACTCCATCGCTCGGCTCGTAGAGCCCGCACGCGACGCGCCCCAGAGTCGACTTGCCGCAGCCCGATTCTCCAACCAGCCCCACAACCTCGCGTTCGGCCACTTCGAAGCTGACGTGATCGACCGCATGCACCGTGGGTTCGCTGACGTGAGCGCCCAGTGCGCGAGCCAGCTTCTCGATCGCATCGAGGCGCTTCGAAAAACGCTTTGAAACCGCATCGAATTCAAGAAGTGCGCTCACGCGTGTTCGATCGCACGCTGCGTCTGCAGCGGAAAGTGGCAGCGGAATCCATGCCCGTCGATTTGCGTAAATGGCGGCATCAATTCGCACGGCGCTGCCGCGTGCGGACAGCGCGAGCGAAACGCACAACCCGCACCGAGCGCAGTCAGCGAGGGGGTCGTGCCACTGATCTGTCGCAGTCGCTGGCCGGGCTGAGTCATCGCCGGCACCGAGTCGAGCAGCCCGCGGGTGTAAGGGTGGCGTGGTGATTCGAGCACATCGTCAGCCGTGCCGAGCTCGACGATGCGGCCGGCGTACATCACCGCAATCCGGTCTGCCAGCCCCGCGACCACCGCGAGATCGTGCGTGATCCAGATCAGCGCGGTGGCTGATTCGCGCACCAGCTTCTGCATCTCGTAGAGGATCTGGCCCTGGACGGTGACATCGAGCGCGGTGGTCGGCTCGTCGGCAATGATCAGATCAGGACTGTGCAGCATCGAGATCGCGATCGCCACCCGCTGCCGCATGCCACCCGAGAACTGGTGCGGATACTGCGCGAGCCGTTGCTGGGGTGACGCAATGCCGACACGTGCCAGAGTGGACACGGCGAGTTGTCGCGCCGCGGCGTGTGAAACGTTGTCGTGCGCAAGCACGGTTTCGACCATCTGCGTCTCGATCGAAAGCACCGGGTTCAGCGTAATCATCGGATCCTGGAAGATCATCGCGATCCGCTTGCCACGCAACGACCGCATGCGCTCGGATGACAGACCGACCAGCTCGGTGCCATCGAACACGATGCTGCCGCCTGCAATGCGGCCCGGTGGGTCAATCAGCCCCAGGATCGAAAAGCCCGTGACCGATTTGCCTGAGCCCGATTCGCCGACCAGCCCGAGCACTTCGCCGCGCGCGAGGTCGAACGAAATGTCAGCGACCGCGGGCAGCACGCCGTCGTGCGTCGCAAACTCGGTGCGCAGATTGCGTACCGACAGCAGCGAGTCACTCATCGTTTTATTGAGCCAGCCGCGGATTCAAGATGTCCCGCAGCTGGTCGCCCACCAGATTAATTGCAAGAATAGTCAGCAGCAGTGCGATGCCCGGATACATGCTGATCCAGTATTTGCCCGACATCAGCACTTCGTAGCCATTCGCAATCAGAAGTCCAAGCGAGGGTTCGGTCGGCGGCAGGCCCAGACCCAGGAAAGACAAGGTCGCTTCCAGCGCGATCGCATGCGCCACTTGCACGGTGGCCACGACGATCAGCGGCGGCAGTGAATTGGGAAGCAGATGGCGCAGCACGATGCGCGCGCCCGATAGCCCCAGCGAGCGCGCCGCTTCGATGTATTCCTTATTGCGCTCGACCAGCGCGGCCGAACGCGCAGTGCGTGCGTAATACGCCCACTGCACGGTGACGAGCGCGATGATGATCTTGTCAACGCCTTTTCCCAGCACCGCCAGCAGGATCAACGCAACCAGAATCGCCGGAAAGCCGAGCTGGATATCGACGATGCGCATCACCAGCTGTTCAAAGCGCCCGCCGACGTGGGCCGCGAGAACACCGAGAATCGAACCGATCGTCAGCGCGATGACGCCCGAAACCACGCCGACCATCAGCGAGACTCGCAAGCCATAGATGATCGCCGACAGCATGTCGCGTCCCTGACCATCGGTGCCGAGCCAGTACGTCATGCCGTCCAGGCTGACTGTGCCCGGCGGCTGGCGTGAGTCGAGCAGGTCGAGCCGGGTCAGGTCATACGGATTCTGCGGTGCGATCCACGGTGCCAGCACTGCAATCGCTGTAATGACCAGCAGCAGCGCCAGCCCCACCAGCGCGATCCTGCTTTCGGCAAATTGCGATGCGAATCGGCGCCACGGCAATTGCGCGCGATCGACCGCGTTGACGCCGTCAAATCCGCTCGAGGTCACGGGTGCAGCGCTCATCACTGCTCGAGCTGCGCCAGGCGCACGCGAGGGTCCAGCATCGAGTACGTCAGATCGACGATCAGGTTGATCAGAATGAACATGAACACCACGACCAGCAGGTAAGCGACAACGATCGGCCGGTCGAGCTGGAAAATCGAATCGATCACCAGCTTTCCCATGCCGGGCCACGCGAAGATCGTTTCAGTGACGACCGCAAATGCGATCACCGAGCCAAGCTCCAGCCCGATCACCGTGATCAGCGGGATCATGATGTTCTTCAACAGATGCACGCCGATCACGCGCCGGTTCGTCAGACCCTTGGCGCGCGCGAACTTGATGTAGTCGAGCAGGCTTTGCTCACGGACCTGGGCGCGCGTCAGCCGGATGATCAG
>JBDUCU010000078.1:0-13978 GCA_040003315.1 Burkholderiaceae bacterium
TTTTTCTGGTCGGCATGCGGCAAAATCCAGTTAATGTAGTGGCCAAATGTTGGGTACGCACGACCTTCCACTTTTTGTCGGGACCGCTCTAGTGTTGAACGCGACGCCGGGTGTCGATATGTTGTTCACGCTCAGTCGCACTTTGCAGCACGGCTGGCGCTCGGGTGTTGCGGCGGCGTTGGGCATTACAGCTGGGTGCATCTTTCACACGCTGGCCGCTGCGTTGGGCCTGGCGGCACTGCTTGCCGCCTCGGCCTGGGCATTTACGACCATCAAATGGCTTGGCGCGGCCTACCTGATCTGGCTGGCGTGGGGCATGCTGGGCACCGCGCTTCGCGACGACGCGCCTATAGTCGGCAGCATGGTGGCGTACTTGCCATCCGCGCCGCCGGCACGCGTTTTTATGCAGGGGTTCCTGACCAATGTGCTGAACCCAAAGGTTGCGATGTTCTTTCTGGCGTTGCTGCCGCAGTTCATCTCGACCGACGCACCGAGCAAGCCGCTGGCATTCCTGTTTCTGGGAGCCGTGTTCATCATCGGTGGATCTACATTTCTGCTTGCGCTGGTTGCCGCGGCCCACCGTCTGCGCGCATTCAAGTCGGGACAAGTATCAAGGCGCGTACTGAACGGCGTGGGCGGCGCGCTGTTCGCAATGCTCGCAGTGCGACTGGTTCAGGCGCAACGCTGACCAAGCGATGGCGACCGTACTGATCGTTGGCGCATCGCGCGGAATCGGGCTGGAGTTTGCACGCCAGTATGCCGCCGAAGGTCAGCGCGTGATTGCGACGCACCGCAGGCCCGAAGCCGGCGATGCGTTGCGGTCGCTGGGCGCCAAGGCACTGCCGCTCGATCTGCTCGACGAAGGCGCAGTGGTGCAGTTCGGTGAAGACATGGCAAGCCAGACGATCGACATTGCGATCCTTAATGCCGGCGTCGCAGGTCCTCGCGGCAGCGCTCTAACGTCGCCGGGCGGTCTTGACTTCGATGCCGTAATGCATACCAACGTGCGCGCGCCGATGCAGCTGATTCCGCTGCTGGCGCCGGCATTGATCGCAGCGAGAGGCAAGCTCGCTGTGATCTCCAGCCGCATGGGTTCGGTCTCGTTGACGACCAACACCGCAAGCTGGCTGTATCGGGCCAGCAAAGCGGCGCTCAATTCGGCACTCAAGGCGGCCAGCCTGGAACTCGGTCCTCAGGGCGTCGTGTGCATCGCGTTTCATCCCGGCTGGGTGCGGACCGACATGGGCGGCGGTAGTGCGGACATCGACGCTCAAACCAGCGTGACCGGCATGCGTCGGGTCCTTGCAGCAGGAAACGATTCTTCGAACGGAAAATTCATCAGCTACAACGGCGAACAGTTCTCGTGGTAGACCATTCGACTCGGCGACGTCTGATTTCGTCCGGCTCGTCCTTCGAATCGATTGCGGGCTACAGCCGGGCAGTGGTGGACGGCGAATACGTGCATGTGTCGGGAACGACGGGTTTCGACTACGCTGCAATGACAATCGACCGTGACGTGAGCGTTCAGGCACATCAATGTTTTCGGAACATCACCTCGGCGCTCACCGAAGCCGGCTGCACGCTTGACGACGTGGTTCGGGTCCACTACTACCTGACCGATACAGCCGCGTTCGACACCGTGGCGCCGATATTCGGACATTATTTTTCACGCGCCCGGCCCGCAGCCACAGCCATCATCTGCGGCTTGGTCGACGCGCGGATGAAGATCGAAATCGAAGTGACTGCCCGGCTGGCCAGCCATTCGTAGGATGCAGAGCGCATGCCGCTAGCCGTGTTCGCGATGCTGGTATTCGGTATCTGCAACTGGCTTGCGGCGGGCGTTGTGGAAGCGGTGATGCGCAACTTCGCCGGTGAGGCGGGCGTGCCCGCGTGGGTATTCGTGATCGTGCCGGGTCTGTTGGCCATGTTATTCGCGTTGTTGGGGTACCGCCGTGCCGTCGTCAGCATTACCGGCGTCAAGCAAGCGATGTCGCGAGCGCTGATGGTCGGACTGTTCACCTGGCTTGCGTTGGTGACCTATGTCAGCGCGTTGTGGTGCCCGGGGTACCGGGCACTGAGCTGCGCGCAAGATGTTGCGCTAGTGACCGCCGTCATTGGAGGCGGGCCGCTGCTGTTCGCGGTGCTGCTCGCCGGACTCATTGTCGGCATCGTGCTCAAGCGCCGCGTCACTTGGCTTTCGTACGGCGAAGATACCAAGGTCGTTGGCTGATGCTCAAGCCCGCAACCGAGCGTTTTAGCGATCGAGCCGCCGCGTATGTACGGGGCCGGCCCTCGTATCCCGATGCCATCGTCGATGAGCTTGAACATGCCCGGGCTTTGGCATCCGGCCACACGATCGTCGATGTCGGCGTGGGAACCGGACTATCGGCGGAGCCATTCCTGCGCCGCGGCTACGCGGTCGTCGGAGTCGAACCGAACGGAGAAATGCGTACCACCGGCGATCAACATTTGGGCGCGTATCCGCACTATCGCAGCGTCGCCGGCACAGCCGAACAAACGTCACTCACGGACTGCAGCACCGATCTCTTGATCGCCGGGCAAGCCTTCCACTGGTTTGATGTTTCGCGTGCTGCACAAGAAGCGCGGCGTATTCTCCGACCCGGCGGCTGGGCAGCGCTGATCTGGAACGATCGGCAGTCGTCCGGCAGTGCGTTTCTTGCCGGTTACGAAGAGCTGCTGCGCGCGCATGGAGTTGACTACGCGAAGACGATCCACCGGCACGCCGACGACAAAGCCATTGCGCAATTTTTCGCACCTGCATCGGCCACCCATGCAGCGTTCGACAACCCGCGCGAGCTTGCACGCGAAGACTTGCTGGCTCTGGCCGGGTCTGCATCGTATATGCCAGGGCCGCACGATCCCCGGCATGCAGCGACGGTTTTGGCTTTAAACAGGCTGTTCGATGCACATGCAATGAACGGCAAGGTACAGATGATTTATCGGACGCGCATGCATTACGCGCGCATCACTTGAAGGTGCGCAGCACGACACATATGCCCAGCCCGATCGAGTTTCACTTCGATTTCTCTTCGCCCTACTCGTACATCGCTTCCGAGCAGATCGAGGATCTGGCTGCCCGTTATCAACGCGTCGTCGACTACCGACCCTTGTTGCTGGGTGCAATATTCAAGGTGGCGGGCAGCAAGCCATTGACCGAGCTGTATGCGCCAAAGGCACGCTACTCGGTGCGCGACTTTGAGCGTTCAGCACGTTATGCGGGTGTGCCGTACCGACAGCCCAGCAGTTTTCCGATTGCAAGCCTCGCCGCGAAACGCGGCGTCGTCTGGCTGCAGCAGCATCGGCCTGAACGGGCTGCGCCGTTCGTGCATGCCGTTTATCGTGCGTTCTTTGTCGATGATCGGGATATTTCCGATGCAGCTGTCGTCGCTGAGATCGCGCGCGACATCGGAGTCGACCCGGTTGAATTCACCGCAGGAGTGCAACAGCCCGAGATCAAGGAGCGCTTGAAATCGCACGTCGATCGCGCGATCGCCGCAGGTATCTTCGGCGCGCCCGCGATCATCGTCGACGGCGAGCTTTTCTGGGGCAACGATCGCATTCCGCAAGTCGAACGCTGGCTTAAGACGGGTCCGTACTAGCTGCGCATCGGATGACTCCCGTCCTGGAGCTTTTCGATGCGACGATGCTGTCGCGCATCCAGTTCGGCTTCACCATCACTTTTCATATTCTTTTTCCGGCGCTGTCAATCGGACTCGCCGGATTCCTGGTGGTACTCGAGATTCTATGGCTCAGAACTGCCGAAGAGCGCTATTGGCGTCTGCTCCGATTCTGGACAACGGTGTTCGCGCTGTCGTTCGGCATGGGTGTCGTGTCCGGCATCGTGCTTGCGTATCAGTTCGGAACCAACTGGAGCGGGCTGATGGCCAAGGCGGGCCAGATCGTCGGGCCGCTGTTTAGTTATGAAACGCTGACGGCGTTCTTTCTGGAAGCCAGCTTTCTCGGAGTGCTGCTGTTCGGCTGGAAGCGTGTTTCGCGGCGCATGCATTTCATTTCAACCCTGATGGTCGCGCTCGGAACGTGCATCTCGGCATTCTGGATCATGGCGGCCAACAGCTGGTTGCAGACGCCGGCGGGTCACGTCGTGCGCGACGGCGTGTTCTATCCCGCCGACTGGTGGGCAATCATCTTCAATCCATCGTTCCTGGTGCGCTACGCACACATGCTGATGGCTGCCTACCTGGCGACGGCTTTTGTCGTGGCGGGAGTCGCCGCTGGGTACTTGCTCAAGGGTCGCTTCGTCCCGATGGCGAAACCGATGCTTGCGCTGGCGCTGGTGATGATCGTGCCGCTGGCGCCGCTACAGATCATCGCCGGCGACATAGCCGGACTCATCGTGCGCGATCATCAGCCCGCCAAGCTGGCGGCGATGGAGGCGCAATGGGAAACCGGTGTGATGCCGCTGCGATTGTTCGCAATTCCCGATCAGTCGCAGACCCGCAACCATTTCGAAATCGCGGTGCCGAAGCTCGGAAGCCTGATCACACAACACTCGCTCGAGACGCCCGTCAAGGGTTTGCTTGAATTTGCTGCCGCGGACCGTCCGAACGCGCTGATCGTGTTCTGGACGTTCCGTGTGATGGCGGGAATCGGTTTCCTGATGTTATTGATTGCGCTCATCGCGATGCTGCTGGTCGCGCGCAAACGACTCTACTCGAGCAGATGGTTTCTGCGCCTGCTGACGCTGGCATCGCCACTCGGTTTCGTCGCGATCATTGCAGGTTGGTACACGGCCGAGATCGGCCGGCAACCCTATGTGATCTATGGAGCGCTGCGCACTGCCGATGCGGTGTCGCCGGTGTCCGCCGGGCATGTTGCACTGTCGCTGTCGTTGTTCCTGATTGTTTACGCAGCGGTGTTCGGAGCGGGCTTCTGGTACCTGTGGCGGACGATTAACACCGGCCCGGTCGAAGTGGCATTGCCCGAGGCACCCAATCTCGGCAACCGGCCAATGGCCGGGCTTTCTACTATGTCGGCAAAATGATCGCGGCATTGACTACCGCCGACTGGCTGACATTAGCCATGGCCTTTTCCGTGGCATTTGCGGTCGGCATGTACGTGGTGCTCGACGGCTTCGACCTCGGCGTGGGCATCCTGTTTCCTTTTGCCGACGACCATGCGCAGCGTGATCAGATGATGAATTCGATCGCGCCGTTTTGGGACGGCAACGAAACCTGGCTGGTGTTTGGCGGCGCAGTTCTGCTATCGGCGTTTCCCGCCGCCTTCGCAGTCATTCTTCCGGCCGTGTATCTGCCGATTATCGTGATGCTGCTCGGCTTGATGGTGCGCGGCGTGGCATTCGAGTTTCGGTTCAAGCACCACCCACGCACGCGCATCTGGGACATCGCATTTACCGCCGGTTCGATGACGGCCACCTTTGCACAAGGTGTCGTGCTCGGCGCTTTCGTGCAAGGCATCGCCGTCGACAAGGGTCAATATGCCGGGGGCGCCTGGGACTGGCTGACGCCTTTTTCCGTGGTCACCGGACTCGCGCTGCTGTGCGGCTACGCACTATTGGGCAACACGTGGCTCTTCTGGCGCTCGCACGGCAAGCTGCAGCAAAAAGCCAAGACGTGGATGCCGGTATTACTCGTCGCAATGCTGTCGGCGATCGGCGCAATCAGCATCTGGACACCGCTGATGTCGCCCGCGATCGCGTCGCGCTGGTTCGATTTTCCAAGAGCTTTCGCATTCACGCCGGTGCCGGTGCTGACGTTGGCTTGCGCGTGGGGAGCCTACAAAGGACTGCGCAAGACCGCGAGCCCGGTACCTTTCACGCTTTGCATCGGGCTGTTCTTTCTCGGCTACTCCGGTCTGGCGATCAGCATTTTTCCGCAACTGCCTCCGCCGTCGATGACGCTGTTCGACGCAGCGGCGTCGCCCGAATCGCAACGCTTTTTACTGCCGGGCATCGTGATACTCGTGCCGCTAATCCTGGCTCACACCTGGTACAACTACCGGGTATTTCACGTCAAGGGCGAGCACGACGAGGGCTACGGGCATTGACCGCGCACCGCGAGTCGCGATTATGCAGCGCGAACCAGCGCGGCCTTGATCTTGACTGGGTCCGACTCGCGCAGGATGCGCGTCGCCAAGCGCGCTGAATCCTTGGTCGAAAGATCGAACAACCGTTCTTTGACCGGCAGGATCTGCGATGGGTGCATCGAATACTGGCGCAGCCCCATGCCCAGCAGCAGTTCGGTCATCTCGAGCTCGCCGGCGAGTTCTCCGCAGATCGACACGGGCACTTTCGCCTTGATGCAGCCTTTGATTGTTTGCGCGATCAGCCACAGCACCGCGGGGTGCAGATGGTCGTACAAGTGCGCGACGCTCGAATCGGCGCGGTCGATCGCCAAGGTGTACTGAATCAAGTCGTTGGTGCCAATCGACAGAAACTTCAGCCGCTCGACAAGCTGCGGCACCGACAACGCGGCCGCCGGTACTTCGACCATACCGCCAATCTGGATGCGGCCGTCGTATTTTTGCTTTCGATCGCGCAGCTGTTCCTTTGCGCGACCGACAAAGGCAAGCGCCTGCTCGACCTCGTGCACGTGCGCCAGCATCGGGATCAATATGCGAACCGTGCCGACCTCGGACGCGCGCAGGATGGCGCGCAGCTGTGTCAGGAACAGCTCCGGATACGCCAGACAGTAGCGGATCGCGCGCAGGCCAAGCGCCGGATTCGATTCGGGCCGCGGAGTGCCGCGCCCCATCCCTAGGCTTTCGCGTGCGGTCTCGTTCAGCACTTTGTCGGCGCCGATGTCGAGTGTTCGGATCACGACCGGCTTGCCCTTCATCACCCGCGCCACCGTCGCGTACGCCTCGTACTGTTCGTCCTCGCTCGGCAGTTCTTCGCGGTCCATGAACAGAAATTCCGAACGAAACAGGCCGATGCCATCGGCACTCGCATCAAGTGCATCGCGCGCGTCCTCGGGCAATTCGATATTGGCCTGTAACTCGATCGCGATGCCATCGCTGGTACGCGACATCCGGCCCCTGAGCTTGCGCAACTGGATGCGATGCTCGCTTTCATCGCGCACCCGCCTGCCGAATTCCTGCAGCTCGTCGTCGCTTGGATTGACGATCACCGCGTCAAACTCGGCGTCGATGATGACCAGGTCGCCCTCTTCGATGATGCTGCGCGCGCCCTCGGCGCCGACCACCGCCGGCAAGCCGAGACTGCGCGCCAGAATTGCCGTGTGCGAAGTCGGCCCGCCGAGCTCTGTGACGAATCCCGCGAGGTCGACGTCTGCGCGGCCGCGCAGGTGCAGCACATCGGCCGGCGCGAGGTCCTGCGCGATCAGTATCAGGCGCTCGCCGGGTGCCAACGGCTTGCTGATTGCAACCCGCGTCGGCCTCCCTTCGGACAGCGCGTTAACAACACGCTCGACGACCTGCCGGACATCGGTCGAACGCTCGCGCAGATACTCGTCATCTATTGCGTCGAATTGCTTGACCAATTGCTCAAGCTGAATCGTCAGCGCCCATTCCGCGTTGATCAGCCGGCTTCGGATCAGGTCGCGTGGCGCATCGGCCAGCAGCGCATCGGCCAGAATCATCCGGTGCAGATCGAGAAAGGCACGCACCTCGCTCGGCGCACCGGGTGCGATACCTGACTTCAATTCCTCGAGTTCTTCACGCACCACGTTGAACGCAGTGGTGAGCCGCCCGATTTCATGCAAGACGTCGCGCCGCTCGATCGTGTATTGGCGAACGTCGAGCTCCGAGGGTGCGAGCAAGTGCGCACGGCCGACGGCGATGCCGTTGGTGACTCCGCTACCGACCAGCGACTCTCTGCGAGGCTCAACCTCTATCACTGCGGACACCGACCCATCCCTCTAGCCGCCCGCGGCTTCACCGAAACCCGACGCGATCAACTGTCCAATCGCATCGATGGCCTGCTGTTCGTCCGGGCCTTCTGCATCGACAGTCACCGTCGCACCGGGCCCCGCTGCCAGCATCATCGACGTGCACTCTCACCTTGGCGTTTACGCGGCGCCCGCTTTTTGCGATGAATACTTCGCTCGCAAAGCGCCCTGCCACCTGCGTCAGATGCGCCGATGGGCGAGCGTGCAAGCCCAGTTTGTTATGAATCCGAAAATCCTTGCTGATCATTGATAGGCGCCGCTCATGGCGCAGCATCGATCCGCTGCATACCCTGCTGCCCGCCGGCGAGCGCCTTTTCGACGACCTCGGGCAATAGCCCACCTCGATAGCACACAGCGCGCAACAGCATCGGAAGATTGACGCCTGCGAGCACCGCGACGTTCTCGGTGCTTGCCAAACGCGCGGCCACGTTGCCCGGTGTCGCGCCCACCGCGTCAGTCAAGATCAATACCCCCTCGCCGCGGTCGACTTCGTGCACCAGTTCGCGCGCGCGGGTGACCGTCTTCTCGATGTCGACGCGTGCGTCAACGTCGAGTACGCGCAGCTCGCGTCGAGTGCTCGGTTCGCAGCTGTAGACATGCTCGGCGCATCGACCGAGCGCGCTCGCAAGCGGCGCGTGGGCAATCACGACAATGCCGACCATTGTCAGTTGCTTCGCGTCATTGAGCGGCCTGCTTTTCCAACTCGTCAAGAAACATCGCAGCGACATTGACGCCTGCCTGGCCTTCGATTTCGACGAAGCATGTTGGGCTGGTGATGTTGATCTCCGTCAGATGGTCGCCGATCACGTCGAGCCCAAGCAGCATCAGGCCGCGTGGCAACAGCGCGCGGCCCACCACGCGGGCAAGCTTCTCGTCATGACCGGTCAGCGGCTGCGCGCGACCGTGGCCGCCCGCCGCCAGGTTGCCACGCGTTTCACCGGGGGCGGGTATGCGTGCAAGGCAATACGGCACGGGTTCACCGCCGATCACCACAATGCGCTTGTCGCCTTCGCTGATCTCGGGAATGAAACGCTGCGCCATCACGGTGTATTGCCCGTGTTGCGTGACCGCTTCGAGGATCGAGCCCGCATTCAAGTCGCCCGGCCGCAAACGAAAGACGCCAGTACCGCCCATGCCGTCGATTGGCTTGACGACGATGTCTTCGTGCTCGGCCCAGAACGTGCGAATGCTTGGCATGCTGCGAGTCACCAGAGTCGGCACCGCGTATTGCGGAAACTCGAGCACCGCGAGCTTCTCATTGTGATCGCGCAATGCCTGCGGGTCGTTGATCACGCGCGCGCCCTGAGCTACCGCGCGGGACAGCAGAAGCGTAGCGTTCAGAAACTCGACGTCGAACGGCGGATCCTTGCGCATCAGCACGGCGTCGTAATAGTTCAGCGGGTGATCGTGCAGTCCTTCGTCTGCATACCAAGGCGACGCTTCCTGCGTGATGCGCAGCTGATGCGACTGCATACGCACCAGGCCATCCTGGCTGTCGAAAGACAGCTCTGCAGGCGTGCCGGCGTGCACGACCTGGCCGCGACGCGCAGCCTCGCGCATCATCGCAACCGTCGAATCCTTGTATTCCTTCAGGTGCTCGAGCGGATCAACGATGAAAAGCCAAGTCAACGCCATGCAGTCGTTGCGCGCTCACCCGGCGATTGCAGCCGCGAGCGCGGCTGACGGTGCCGGCACGTCGAGCAGGCGCGATGCGGTACTTTCGAGCTCGATCGCAGACGCCAGCAGCGCAAGCCGCGCGATCACGCCATAGGCGTAGAAGCGATTCGGCGCACTGTCGCCGGCCTGCGCGCCGCAGTCGGGCAAATTGCAGCTCTCGGAAAAGTGCAGCGGTACGAAGTGCATTCCCGGCGCGTTTAGATTTTCGTCGCGGCCACGCTCGGTATGGACGCGGTAAAAGCCGCCGATCACGTAACGATCGATCATGTAAACCACCGGCTCAGCGGCGGCACCGTCGACTTCTTCGCGGGTCGGCACACCCTCCTGGATGATGACTTCGGTCACCTCCATCCCTTCCTTGACCACCGCCATCTTGTTGCGCTGCTTGCGATTCAGGCCGCGCACTTCCGTGGCATCGCGCACCGTCATCACCCCCATCCCGTACGTGCCGGCGTCGGCCTTCACCACGACGTACGGCGTATCATTGACTTGATGCTCGCGATATTTGTCACGCATCCGCGACAAGACAAAATCAACGTTGCTTGCGAGGCACTCCTCGCCGGACCGCTCGTGAAAATTGACTTCGCCGCAGCGGCCGAAATACGGATTGATGAACCATGGATCGATACCGATCAGCTGCGCAAATTCATCGGCAACCTGATCGTAAGCAGCAAAGTGATTCGACTTGCGGCGCACCGCCCAGCCGGCCTGCAACGGCGGCATCACGATTTGATCTCCGAGGCCGCGCAGGATCGGCGGAATGCCGGCGGACAGATCGTTGTTCAGCAGAATTGCGCAGGGCCGGAAAAAGCTCTCGCCCGATGCTGACCCCGCCACACCGAGGCTGTCGCCGGTCCGCACCAGTGGCTCCAGCGTCAGCTCCTCGCCATCGTCCAATACGATCCGTGTCGGTTGCGTAATGTCTTCGGCTAGCGAGCCTAGACGAACCTCCAGTCCGGTTTGGCGCAGGATGCGAACCAGCCGTACAACGTTGGTCAGGTAAAACTGGTTGCGCGTGTGCCGCTCCGGGACCAACAGCAGATTGCGCGCATCGGGACAGATTCGATCGATCGCGCCTTGGGCCGCCTGCACCGCAGCCGGCAGCATCTGCTCGGATAGGTTGTTGAATCCTCCCGGAAACAGATTC
Organism: Burkholderiaceae bacterium; assembly: GCA_040003315.1. GTDB lineage: Bacteria > Pseudomonadota > Gammaproteobacteria > Burkholderiales > Burkholderiaceae_F > JACCZX01. The sequence continues at coordinate 10,732 of JBDUCU010000078.1, forward strand.
ATATCGACCGGCGCGAGCTTGTAGCCGGCATTACGCAGATCAACTGATCCGTAAAAAGGCGGCGTATGGTCCTGCCACTGAAGTCGAAACCAGCGCTCAATGGCGGGCAGCGAATCCAGAATGCGCTGCTCGAGCTGCCGCAACGGGCCCGTTTGCGCGGTCAACAGATTCGGAACTGCGGCATGCGGCACAAGCGCTCGCTTTGTCGGGTGAGGCGAAGGTGGCCGGCAGTTTAACCCGCGTGAACGGCGCCTGAGCTCAGCGTATCGAAGCGGGCCTAGGGTGCTCGACCAGCCTCGACGCCCTGCGTTCGAACCGGTCTCGCTTCGTAAGCAGCCGCTCCTGACGCACCGAGATCAAGCGGTAGTGGCGCAATCCCTCCAGTTTGTCGTGCGCCTCTTGGCAATCATTGCCGTTGGTCACCCAAAGCTTCGTGTCGATGCGCCGCATGTCGAATGCGCCCGAGTAGCTGCGCAGAGTCTTGCGGCCGCGCGAGTCGCTGTATTCATGGAAATAGGACAGCGCGAGCTCGCGCAGGCTGCGGTAAATCGGATCGCGATAGCGGAGCGACGCGCCATTGGTCTTCGATAGGGCGCCCCAGTGAACTCCGCGACGAAACAATGCAATGACGTGCGGGTAATCGCTCAACGTGCAGTCCAGATGCATCACAAGCGGCGGTTCGCCCTGGACCCACAATGCGCATGCGGCCAACATGGCACCTTCAATACAGTGCGCACAACGATGCCGGATCACCGAACGCACGGAATGGATCGTCTCGCCACCCAGCTCATGGTTGATCGGCACCGCATTCAAAAACGTCTGGATCTTCTGCGGTGTCGACAGTCGCTGCAGGAGCGCAAATTCCGCCGCGGTAAGCGCGAGATCCTCGCGCCGGGCAAAGCGGCGGGACGAGTTACGCTTCAAGGCTTGGACTGATCGGAGCCATGCGCTCTCCGGCTTCACTTGTGTGTGATGGTCGGCAATATAAGCGCAACGAACCAGACCGCTCTTCCAGAACACAGTTTCCCATCAGCGAGTGCGCAGGCCAAAAAAAGGGCATCTCCGTGGAGGTGCCCTGAAAGTCCGCCTGTACGTTTGGTACATGAACCCGCTCAATGCGAGCTCGGCGAGCTAGGGAGACACAACCGTTACATCTTGTACGCCGATTCGCCGTGGTAGGTGGTATCGAGTCCTTCGCGCTCTTCCTCCTCGTTGACTCGCACACCGACGATCATCTTGACGATCTGCAGGGCGACAAACGACACGATGCCCGAAAGCACGATCGCCGTCAGCACAGCCTGGAACTGAATCCATACCTGCGCCCCAATACCCGGGAAATCGGCCGCATCGCCGCACTTGTTCGTGATGTAGTTGCACACACCCAGGCCACCGAGCGACGGCGCAGCAAACACACCCGTGAGCAACGCGCCGGTGATACCGCCGACGCCATGCACGCCGAACACGTCGAGCGCATCGTCGGCACCGAGCATCTTCTTCAGGCTGCTGACACCCCAGAAGCACGCGCCACCGGCCACTGCACCAATCACCACGCCGCCGATCACGCCGACGAAGCCGCAGGCTGGTGTGATTGCAACCAAACCCGCGACCGCACCCGAAGCACCGCCCAACATCGACGGCTTGCCCTTGATCATCCACTCGGCAAACGTCCATGTGAGTACCGCAGCAGCTGTTGCGAACAGGGTGTTCACAAACGCCATCGCTGCTGTGCCGTTCGCTTCGAGGTTGGAGCCGGCGTTGAAACCGAACCAGCCCACCCAAAGCAGCGCGGCGCCGACCATGGTCAGTGTCAAGTTATGAGGTGCCATCGACTCGCGTCCATAGCCGATCCGCTTGCCCAGCACATAGGCCGCAACGAGGCCTGCTATGCCGGCGTTCACGTGCACGACGGTGCCGCCCGCAAAGTCGAGCGCGCCTTTGGCCCACAACCACCCTGCCGCTTCGCCAACCGACGCTTGGGTCGCTGCATCCTTGATCGCGTCGGGTCCGTCCCAGAACCAGACCATGTGCGCCATCGGCAGATAGCTGAACGTGAACCACAGCGCCATGAACAGCAGCACCGCAGAAAACTTCATCCGCTCCGCGTAGGCACCGACGATCAGCGCACACGTGATCGCCGCAAACGTGCACTGGAACGCAACGAACATCAGCTCAGGAATATAGGTGTCCTTGCTGAATGTCGATGCCCCTGACTCGGGCGTCACCCCGGACAGAAACATCTTGCTGAGTCCGCCGATGAACGGCGACCCGCTGGTGAACGCCATCGAGTAGCCGTAGATCATCCACAGCACCGAGATCAGCGAGAACGTAATGAACACCTGCATCAGCACCGACAGCATGTTCTTCGACCGCACCAGCCCGCCGTAAAAAAGCGCCAGGCCGGGGATTGTCATCAAGATGACCATCATCGTCGCCGCGTACATGAACGCGGTGTCGCCTTTGTTGATATTCGGCGGTTTCGGCGCAGCCGCAGGCGCAGCGGGTACTGCCGCATAGAGCGCTTGAGCGACCGGCGTTGCGGGAGCAGCGGCGGGCGCCTCGACCTTGGCGGGTTCGCTCTTAGCCGCGTCGGTCTGCGCAAATGCCAGTGTTGCTGCACCCATCGAAAACGCTCCCGCAGCGAGGAGCATGACCATCCGTTTCTTCATTGTCATCCTCATCGGTTAAAGCGCGTCCTTGCCGGTTTCGCCGGTTCGAATGCGAACGACATGTTCGAGATCAAACACAAATATCTTGCCGTCGCCGATCTTGCCAGTGCGCGCGGAGGTTTCGATCGCTTCGATTGCGCGCTCGACGATTTCCTCCGACACGGCCGCTTCGATCTTCACCTTGGGCAAAAAATCCACTACGTACTCGGCACCCCGATAGAGCTCGGTGTGACCTTTTTGCCGGCCAAAGCCTTTGACTTCGGTGACCGTGATGCCCTGCACGCCAACGGCGGACAAGGCTTCACGCACCTCGTCAAGCTTGAACGGCTTGATAACGGCGCTGATCAGTTTCATTCGCTTTCCCCGAGCCTTAAAAAGTCTTGGACAGAGATACCACCACGCGCGTCTTTCCGCCGCCTTCAGACAGATCGCCCACGGTGAACAGCTTCTTCTTGTTGGTGCCGACCGCCGCCGCTCCGACCACCCAACCAGAACCTGCAATGTCGTAGTTCACACCGACCTTGTAGTCTGTCACCTTATCGTCGCTCAGCCCCAGCCGCTTGCCGTTTTCGATCTTCTGG
>JBDUCU010000183.1:0-4121 GCA_040003315.1 Burkholderiaceae bacterium
CTCGACGGTACGCCAGCTCCCTTCCGAGACGCCGGGCAAGCCGAGCTTAATGTTCAAAGAGGCGTTGTCGTAACGTTTTCCGAAGGTCTGCTTTTCAGTAGTTCGCAAGACTCCTTTGGGTCGCAAGCGGACTTCGAACGCAATGAATCACCCTGCGCTCAACTTGGCAACAAAGACACGCCTAGAGCGACCGCGAGCCTCCATGCAGTGTTGATAGTTGCTCCCTCAGTTGCTCGATCGATCGCGCAGGCAACTGGCAGGTGCCGTGCTGACAAAGATAGAGCTCTGAAGTGGTGCGTGCGGCAAGTAGCGGCAGCGAATCCGGGGGACCGGTAACGAACGTCACTAGTGGAGCGAACTGGTTTCGCGCTGCGACACTCAGCTGATCAGAGTTCGCGTTCGTCGGTATTGCCAGATGGGCTCCATGCTGATTAATCAAATGGGCATGCAACAGCGCCGGTGCGGCTTCGGGCGCTTGCGCGAGTAATCCAATTTGCCGCTCTATTGACTGTTGCGCGATATCAACCCACTCGCTGCGGTCGTAGACGCCGGCCAGCCGAAGTAGCAGCTCGCATGCTGCGGCCGTTCCGCTGGGCACGGCACCATCGAACAATTCCCGCGCGCGCATTGGCAATAGACTTGGTTCGCTGTCATAGAAGCCTTCATCACTGTCAAAGAACCGGTCGATCATGTGATCAGCGAGCTGATGCGCGGCCTGTAGCCATTGCAATTCGCCGGTCGCTGCATGCAACTCCAGCATTCCGAGGCCAACCTGGGCATGATCGGCGAGATAACTTTCCGCTCGTAATGTTCCGGCTCTCCACGCGTGGTGCAGCCGCCCATCGCGGCTCATCGTGTCAAGCAAAAACAGTGCAGTCTGTCGAGCACATTCAATTAGATCGGCGCGAGCCAGTAGTCGCCCAGCCTCGGCGAGCGCGCGCAACGCGATGCCGTTCCAGTCGGCAAGCACTTTGTCATCGGTGATCGGCCAGACCCGCTGTGACCGCACGTCGTACAACCGGTCACGCACCGACCGTTCCCATTGCGCGAAGGCGTTTTCAGACAGTCCAAGCAGCAGGCGTACTGACTCGGGGTCGCGGCGCTCGAGAACATTCAACCCATGTTCCCAATTGCCGGATTCGCGAACGCCGTACAAGCGAAGTGCGGCATCGGCATCGGATTCCAGAGCCGCACGCAACTCCTCGACTGTCCACACGTAGAACTTGCCTTCGACACCTTCCGAGTCCGCATCCTGTGCGGAGCTATAGGCGGCAGGGGCAAACGACGGATGCATCTCGCGCTGCAGCCACGCAATCGTGTCCTCGGCGACGAAGCGTAGGCGCTCGTCGGACGTCAGGCGATAGGCACCGACGTAGACGCGTACGAGTTGGGCGTTGTCGTACAACATCTTCTCGAAATGCGGCACATGCCAGCGCTGATCGGTCGAGTAACGTGCAAAGCCACCGCCGACATGGTCATACATGCCGCCCGCCGCCATCGCAATTAGCGTTTGGGTCAGCATCGCTCGTGCGTCGTTACTTCCAAGCATCGCCAGACTCAATAGATATTGCAGTAGCGGCGCTTGGGGAAATTTCGGCGTCGTTCCGAAGCCACCAGACGTTCGATCGAAGCGGCGCATCAGTTGCGACGTCGCCTTTGTATGAATGTCGTCAACCGTCGCACGTCGCGACACGGCCCCTGCACGCACGTGTTCAAGCAATCCCTGCGCGTACTGCTCGATATCTGCGCGCCGCTGCGTCCAAGCTTCTCGCACCCCCCGTAGCACGTCGGCAAACGAGGACATTCCATGCTTTGCCCCTGGCGGAAAGTAAGTCCCGCCATAAAAGGGTTTTAAGTCGAGCGTCAAAAACATGTTGAGTGGCCACCCGCCATGGCCGGTCAGCGCTTGCAGCGCACTCATGTAGACGTGATCGACATCGGGCAGTTCTTCGCGATCCACCTTAATCGCGACGAAGCCCTCGGCGAGCTGGCGAGCAATAGAGTCATCCTCGAAACTCTCACGCTCCATCACGTGACACCAGTGACAGGTCGCGTATCCGATCGATAAGAAGATCGGCTTGTCATCGCTGCGCGCTCTTGCAAACGCTTCTTCGCCCCAGGGATACCAATCGACCGGATTATGCGCATGCTGCAATAGATAAGGGCTCGTTTCCTGGGCAAGCCGATTCGATGAGCGGGCAGCGGCAGTCATCTCTTGGTGCGCTTTCGCTACCAAATCCGAGGACGGCTGGCACACAGTGACGGCGGCGCGGTAGAACGGCGATTAGCAATCAGGTTCATCTAGACTTCTGACAAGCGGGCTCAGCAGTCCGAGCGGACGTATCGCTGCGGTCTAAGCAAGAAGAGCGCCGCGGAGAGCCGCCGCCCAAAGAACGTGCTGTTGAAAGTGCACATGATCACGTCTCGTTTTCTTCGCATCCTGTGGGCATCGCCTTGCTCGCTCGTCGGGCTTGCGCTGGGCGCCGTTGTGCTGCTGTTTGGTGGGTCAGTGCGATGGGTGGGTTGTGCACTTGAGTTTGCGCTCTACCGTGGCCCCGGACCGTCGACCTCACGCTTGCGGCGTCTACCTTTCTCGGCGATTACTTTCGGCCACGTAATCCTGGGCGTCAGCCTTCAGGACCTCGTTCAACTGAGAGCACACGAGCTGGTGCACGTACGGCAATACGAGCGTCTAGGTCTATTCTTCTTCATTGCTTATCCCGCATCCAGCCTGCTGGCCGCAGCAACGGGTGGTTGTCCATACCGAAATAACCGCTTCGAAATGGAAGCCTTCGCGCAATCACAGGCGTGCCGGCACAAGTCCTAGTGCATAGCGATTGCGAACCTGCGCGGGGATAACCCCTTCTGACCGAGAGCTTCACGCATGGTGTCAGCATTCAGCCACAAGCAGACATTCGCATCTTGCATCACGATTGCGGGATGAATCACCCTCGCGTATCGCGCAAGCATGTAGTTTTTTGTTCGCGCCCGGTAACCGACCCGAGATCTTCGAGAAGGCGATTCGGAGTGGTGCTGACGTTGTGATTTCGACCTCGAGGACAGCGTGCCGGTGTCACAAAGGATGCTGGCACGCAGCTCGATCGAACGTGCATGGTCTGATATGCGCACGCTTGACGTACCGTTGTGATCCGCATCAGCGCGCTCAACAGCGACGCGGGTGAAGCAGACCTCGAGTGGATTAAGCGGCTCGCACCCTCTCCAGCGGCCGTGATGTTGCCCAAGGCAGAGTCGGCTTCGGCGGTAGGACGCATGCACGACCAATTGGACGGTGTGGGCTTGCTGCCCATTGTCGAAAGTGCTGTGGGTCTTGCCACACTCTCGGAACTGTCCGCCGCACGAGGAGTAATTCGCCTAGCGGTCGGGCACATCGACTTCATGGCGGACACCGGCCTTCAGTGTGACGAGATGCAAAGCGAGCTGGCGCCACTACGGTTCGCAGTCGCGATGGCGACGCGTTTGAATAACCTCGCACCGGCAATCGACGGTGTTACCGTTCAGATTGACGACGAAGAACGAGTACGGATCGATACACGCCGAGCGCTTCGCTTCGGCTTCGGTGGCAAGCTTTGCATTCATCCGCGTCAGGTTCGCGTTGTGCACGAGGCGTTTGCACCGAACGAGCAAGAACTCGAATGGGCACGCCGTGTGATCGCTGCCGATGCAACGCAGGTGGCGCGGCAGTACAACTCGACGGCCGCATGATCGACTTGCCAGTCGTCGTTCAGGCCCGTAAGACACTCGCACACGCGGCTCGTGTGGAATGCTATCGATCGCCAAACTCGTAGGCTCCGGGACAGTGTCGGGGCTTATTCCGCGTTCTACGGTGCAGGAGAGGGAGAACTGGCTTCTGAAGACAGTACGGAGGTTGTAGTCCCCGATCTGAAGTATTGCTACATCCCCATGACTCGTTGGGTCAAATTTCGTGGCTAGACGGCGACGTCTGCGGCCGGTGAGGTGTGACCAACAGCGTTTTCGGCTCCGGTTTAGAGCCGTTGGCGAGGGAATGGAGTATTCACGTGAGGACTTCGCCAAAAATCCAGAGAACTGTTGCTTCGAGGTCTCAACGCCGAATATTCACGCAGGAATTTCTTTACCGACTT